>CANODD010000247.1 GCA_947564705.1 uncultured Dorea sp.
CATTCTTCACACGGTGCTTTACGATAGAGCTTTCGAAGGGCTTGTGGATAAAGTCCGTTACGCCCAGTTCCAGGCATTGCGTTTCAATCTCTACGGCGTCTTCGCTGCTTATGACGAGTACGGGGATACGCTTCAGCCAGGCGTGCCGCTTCATTTCTTTTATTACGGCAAAGCCGTCGGTCTTAGGCATGCGCAGATCCAAAAGAAGCGCAGATATGCCGCTGCAGTGTCCGTAGAGCTTATCAAGGGCTTCATTCCCGTCACCGGCGGTTTCGACGGAATAATCGTCATTCAGAATATCGCACAGCAGCTCGCGGTTCAGTTCGGCATCATCTACGACCAGTATTCTTTCCATGCTTCTTTCCCTCTTTTTCTTAGTGTACTGATATATTTATCTTTAGTATACTTCATTCTTAATAAAAAGGAAAGTAAATTGTCTGCTAAAAGAAGCGGTTAGAAGAAGCGGCTGAAAGAAGTGGCTTGACGTATGACCCCGGGTTGAAATATAATGCAGACAGTAATCGGCAGATAATGGTATGAAGCCGAAGGAAGAATTGGAGGGATGACGGAATGATGTTGGAGAAGAAGTTTACGGATTTTACGGAGGAGTTGTCATCTGCGAAGCCTGTTCCGGGCGGAGGCGGCGCCTGTGCCGCTGTAGGAGCGTTTGCCGCGGCTCTTGGGATGATGGTGGCGAATCTTACTGTCGGAAAAAAGCGGTATGCAGATGTGGAAGAAGAAGTAAAGGAGATTCTGGCGCGGCTAGAGGCGACGCGGAATGAATTGATTATATTGGCGGACAAGGACGCCGAGGCTTTCGAGCCGCTGTCGAAAGCGTACGGACTTCCGAAAGACACGGAGGAAGAGCAGAGGGAGAAAGAGAGGATCATGGAAGCGGCCTTGTATGAGGCGAGCAGGGTTCCGCTTGAGATCATGGAGACGGTCTTAGGGGCTATGGGTGATCTAAAGTTCCTGGGAGAGAAGGGAAGCAAGCTTGCGGTCAGCGATGTCGGCGTCGGGATATTGTTCGCCCAGGCGGCATTGGAGGGCGCATCGTTGAACGTATTGATCAATACCAGACTTATGAAGAACCGAGAACGGGCGAAGGAACTGAATCAGAAAGCGGACGCTATGATACAGGAAGGGCGGAAGCAAAAGGAAGAGATTTATGAGGACGTGTTGAATAAACTCCGATAAATACGTCTGCTGCATCGGGAAAATAGAAACTTAAATACAGCAATTGTAGAAAGGCGTGTGGAATATGGGGATTGTTATGAAAGGCGCGGAGGCGGCCAAAGCTATAAAAGAAGAATTGACAGGAGAGGTAGCGGATCTGAAGGCGGGGGGAATTAAGCCCTGTCTTGCCATTATAAGAGTGGGGGCGCGTCCGGATGATCTGGCTTATGAACGGGGAGCAAGAAAGAGGATGGAGACGTCGGGGATCGAATGCAGGGTGACTGCGCTTCCTGAGGATATCGGTCAGAAGGAGTTGGAAAAGGAATTTTCGAAAGTGAACGCAGATCCTTGCGTCCATGGAATTCTGCTTTTGCGTCCGCTTCCGGGGACGCTTGATGAGGAGCCTTTAAAAGCCATGATCGATCCTCAGAAAGATGTGGACGGTATGAGTCCGGTGAATATCGCCAGGGTATTTTCCGGGGACGAGACCGGATTCGCTCCCTGTACTGCGGAGGCAGTTATGGAGATGCTCCGGCATTACAGGATAGAGATCTGCGGAAAAAGAGTGACGGTCTTAGGAAGGAGCATGATAGTGGGGAAACCCTTGTCTATGCTGCTTTTGAAGGAACATGCGACGGTTACCATATGTCATACGCGGACGGCGGATATTGCAGAAGAGTGCCGGAATGCCGAGATCCTGGTCGCAGCCGCCGGAAATGCGCGGATGGTGACAGAAGAGATGGCGGGGAAGGACGCCGTCGTCGTAGATGTGGGTATTAATGTGGATGAGGACGGGAACTTGTGCGGCGATGTAGATTATGATGCGGTAGAGGGAAAAGCGTCTTATATCAGTCCCGTTCCGGGAGGAGTGGGGAGCGTCACATCCTCTGTACTGGCAAAGCATGTAGTCAGGAGTGCGAAGTATTTTGCGTGCAATCCCAGGTAGCTTTCAGGCAGCATCTCAGGTAGCTGTTGACGAAAATGCTTGCGTGTATCCTTATAATGTGGTAATATATGCTCTATATTACAGAATATAATGAATATGCATGTGGAACTCCAAGGATGGAAACTCCTGGAGTTTTTCTATATTTTCTAAGATGTCAGAATATTTGGATATTTGAAGAAAAGAGCATATGCAAAAGAAAGAATGTAGAAAGGTGAGAGAAGGGGAATAGTATGTATGATATGATCAATTCGGCAGTACAGGCAGTAAATGACGTGGTGTGGGGATGGCCTATGATATACCTGCTGTTAGGAACACACGTGTTCTTAACCTTCCGTACGGGGTTCATCCAGAGATTTACAATCTTAAAAGGAATCAGGCTGTCAGTGGCAAAGGACCCGGATGCGGAAGGAGAAGTGTCGCAGTTCGGGGCGTTGACGACGGCTCTGGCGGCGACGATCGGAACCGGTAATATCGTCGGTGTGGGTACTGCGATCGCGATCGGCGGTCCCGGAGCGGTTCTGTGGTGCTGGCTTACCGGTGTGTTTGGAATTGCCACGAAGTACGCGGAGGCTTTTATTGCGGTAAAGTACAGGGTTAAGACCAGGGACGGACGTATGCAGGGAGGCGCTATGTATGCGTTGGAACGCGGTCTGAATATGAAATGGCTCGGCATGCTTTTCGCGGTCTTTGCGGCGTTCGCTTCATTCGGTATCGGATGTGCGACTCAGGTAAATGCGATTGCGGAGATCTGTGAGACGAATTTCCATATTCCTAGAATAGCAGTGGGCATTGTGGTAGGGGCTCTGACGGCAATCGTAATTTTCGGCGGGATCAAGACGATTGCAAAGGTCTGTGAGAAATTAGTTCCTTTTATGGCGGTTTTCTATGTGTTGGGATGTATCATCATTCTGTGTATGAATTTTGATTATATTATCCCGGCAATCGGCGTGATCTGCCGGCTCGCATTTACACCAGGCGCGGCGGCGGGCGGCCTCATCGGCAGCGGTATCAGGATGGCGATCCGTTATGGTGTGGCCAGAGGTCTGTTCTCCAATGAGTCGGGTCTTGGCTCGGCTCCGATTGCGGCGGCAGCGGCGCAGACGAGGAATCCGGTGCGGCAGGCGCTGGTATCTTCTACGGGTACATTTTGGGATACGGTTGTGGTGTGTCTGATGACTGGTCTGGTTCTCGTGACGACGATCATGAAGAATCCCAGTATCAACGCGGATACGATCGATAACGGCGGACAGCTTACGACGCTTGCATTCGGCCAGATTCCTTATCTTGGACCGATTATCCTGACGCTGGGTACGATTACGTTTGCATATTCTACGATCCTTGGATGGGCATATTATGGGGAGCGCTGTGTGGAATATTTCTCAGGTAAGATCGGACTGATTCCTTATCGCTTCGTTTACGTCGTGGTGGCGGTGATCGCCCCAGTCGTGGGACTTAATCTGGTATGGCTGATCGCGGATACGCTGAACGCGCTGATGGCGATTCCGAACCTGGTGGCGGTATTGCTGCTGTCGAACGAGATTGTCAGGGATACGAAAAGATATATTCATGATCTTGATGCGAGAGATAATACTCCGATTCCGGTTGTAAAGAAATAAAAAGGTTCATCGATAGATGTAAGGATATGACAGGAGAAGAATGAATAAAAATGGCGAAGAGAATTGCAAAGTTCCATAAGGTGAGTTTTGAACAGTTTCAGGAAGGATACATAGATTCGTTCGGGCCGGAAGAAGAGGAAGAGATAAGGAAGATCTATGACGCGGTCCGGCTTCCGAAAAGGGCGACGGCAGGGTCGGCGGGGTATGATTTCTATACTCCGGTTCCGATCAGGCTGAAGCCGCAGGAGACCTGTAAGATTCCTACCGGGATACGGGTAAAGATGGATGAGAACTGGGTGCTTAAATGTTATCCGCGCAGCGGTCTGGGATTCAAGTACCGTTTACAGTTGAATAATACGGTGGGAATCATTGACAGTGATTATTTTTATTCCGATAATGAAGGACATATTTTTGTGAAGCTTACGAATGATTCAAAGGAAGGAAAGACGGTGGAGATAGCGTCCGGGGCGGGATTCATGCAGGGGATCTTTGTGGAATACGGCATTACGACGGACGACGAGGTGACGGCGGTTCGTAACGGCGGATTCGGCAGTACGTCCGGTGATCTATAAGTTTTTCTGGCGGTTTGGCGTATATTT
>CANODD010000248.1 GCA_947564705.1 uncultured Dorea sp.
ATTTAGAAATGTCCACTGTAGGACGTGGAATATGGCAAGAAAACTGAAAATCAGGAAGTAGAAGGAAAAATACTGCGGGAGACACAGATCAGAGATAATTATTTCGGCTATGGCTGCCAGTTTGTAAGGCTGCCAAAAAGCATAGAAAGAGAAATCCGCCAGTATGTCTATCGAAAACAGTTAAGCAACGCCTGGTAGTATGAAAGAGAGGACTGTCTTACCGACATTCCTCTCTTTTTTATGCGCAGCCCCGTGCAGAAGAAGTATGCCGCTAAGGCAGCGTACGGGGCGCGCGGCGAGTAAGGAAAAGTCTTCCCTACTCGATTGGTGCGCCCGGTGGGCATACGTTCTAAGGGATGACGATAACACTAATTAAAAAAGGAATTGATTTCAGAAGTAGGATTGTTTATAATATCTATAGTCAGTGTATTAAACATGATTTACGAATGTGAATGAGAAAGTGATATAAGGAAAGGGATAACAGATGTTTAAGAAGACAAAAAGATTTTTACTTGTTAGTATGAGTTGTCTTGTTTTACTTTGCGTATTGATTTTTATATCGCTGAACTCTGCTATGACCGGAAAGAGCGAGGAAGCGATTAACGAGGTGGGCAAGATTTATATGTCGGAGATGAGCATGCAGCTTCAGCAGAAGTTTGATGCCATCACCACGTCGTGGATTTCGCAGGTGGAGGGAATTATCAGACGGACTCCGCCGGAAGAAAATCAATATGGACAAAAGATGCTGGATGAGCTGTCTTTGGGGGCGAGCGTCAGAGGCTTTGAATATCTGGGGCTTTATACGTTTGACGGAGAGCATGAGGACGTATACGGCGGTCCCGTATCTTTTTACAGTGAAGAGGAATTTCAGTCGACGATAGAAGAAGAAAAGAAGATAATCAGCGGTTATGATGCAGAGGGAGAGAAATTACTCTTTTTAACGGTAGACGCAGAGTATCCGATGAAGGGTGGGAAGGACAGCGATATGCTGGTTGCGGGACTTCCTATGAGCCAACTGGAAACGGCGCTTGTGCTGGATGCAGAAAGTTCCATGGTGTATACGCATATCGTCCGTAAGGACGGAGGATTCGTGGTCAGGTCCGGGGAAGCGTTCCGTGATAATTATTTCGATCGTCTTCTGGAAACAATATCCTCAGACAGTGAGAAAAGCCCGGAGGAATATGTCGACGAGATTCAGACGGCTATGGAGGAAAACGGAGAGTATTCGGCGCTGGTGATATCAGACGATACGCACAGGCATATTTATTGCGCCCCGCTTTCTAATTCAGACTGGTATCTTGTGTCGGTTATGCCTTATGGAGTACTGGATGATGCCATCATGCATCTGAGCGATGAGCGGCAGAAGAAGATGCTGACGGCAGGGTCCATTATATTGGCGGCCTTGCTGCTTATCTTTATCTTCTATTACCGGATGAGCCAGCAGCAGTTGGTAGAGCTTGATAAAGCAGAAAAGGCGGCTACCAGCGCGAATAAGGCGAAGAGTGAATTTTTATCCAGTATGAGTCATGATATCCGTACGCCGATGAATGGAATTGTGGGAATGACGGCGATTGCGATCGCCAATATACAGGATACGGCGAGAGTTCAGGACTGCCTGAAGAAGATCAGTCTGTCAAGCCGGCATTTGCTGGGGCTTATTAACGATGTTCTGGATATGTCGAAGATCGAGAGCGGGAAGCTTTCCCTGAATATAGATATCCTGTCATTGCGGGATGTTATGGAGAATATAGTGAATATCATACAGCCTCAGATTAAGGAGAGGCGGCAGCATTTTGACATCTTTATCGAGAATATTGAATCAGAGGAAGTCTGCTGCGACGGTGTTCGTCTGAATCAGGTGTTGGTTAATCTGTTGTCTAACGCGATCAAATTCACACCGGAGGAGGGAACGATCAACGTATATCTTTACCAGGAAGCGTCCCCGGCGGGCGATTCATATGTCAGATGCCATTTCCGCGTGAAAGACAATGGTATCGGCATGTCGCCGGAGTTCCAGAGGAAGATATTCGAGACCTTCTCCAGAGAAGACAATAAAGTGCAGAAGATTGAAGGAACAGGTCTTGGAATGGCCATCACGAAGTTTATCGTAGGGATGATGGGCGGAACGATCGAAGTGGAAAGCGAGCAGGGAAAAGGAAGCGAATTCCATGTGACGATCGACCTTGAAAGAGCGACAATCCAGGATACGGATATCTTGCTTCCGCCATGGAGACTTCTGGTGGTGGATAATAATGAGGATCTGTGCCGCAGCGCGGCGTCCGTACTGAAAGGTATCGGCGTGCAGGCTGAATGGGTCCTGAACGGGAGAGAGGCATTACAGAAGATAGAAGAGAATCATAGAAAGAATGCAGATTATGAGATTATATTATTAGACTGGAAGATGCCGGATATGAACGGTCTGGAGACAACCAGAGGAATCCGGAAGATCGTGGGGGATGATCTCCCGATCCTGATCATATCGGCTTATGACTGGAGTGATATAGAAGAAGAGGCACGCGCGGCGGGAGCCCAGGGATTTATCTCCAAGCCGTTGTTCAAATCAAACCTCTATCTTGGTCTAAGCCGTTATGTCGAGGGCATGCTGGAGGATGATGAGCAGGAGACGAACGCAGAGAAGGAGCTGGATTTTGGAGGGCTTCGTATCCTCCTGGCGGAGGATAACGATTTGAACTGGGAGATTGCAGAGGATATCCTGACAGATGTTGGATTCGAAGTGGAGTGGGCAGAAAACGGTCAGATCTGTGTTGACAAATTCAAGCAGTCCGAGCCGGGATATTATGACGCTGTCCTTATGGATATCCGTATGCCGGTGATGAACGGGTATGATGCGGCAAAGGCGATCCGTGCCCTTGACCGGCCGGATGCCAGACTGCCTATCATCGCCATGACTGCGGACGCATTCTCAGAGGATATTCAGCGATGTCTGGAATGCGGCATGAACGAGCATGTGGCGAAACCTATTGATATAGATAAGCTGATGAAATTGCTGAAAAGATATTTGGGTTAGCCGGATTGTGTAAGGTTGAAAAGAGGTATGATGATTCGATGAAAGAGACATTTGACAAAAAAAAGATATTAATTGTAGATGATTCGGAGATTAACCGTTCTCTGCTGTCAGATATGCTCGCGGACGAATACGAGATCATAGAGGCGGAGAACGGAATGGAGGCGTCGGCGATCCTGCATGAGCATGAACAAGACATTTCTTTGATGCTTTTGGATATTATGATGCCGGTTATGGATGGTTTCGAGACGCTGGAAGTCATGAATAAGAATGACTGGATCAAAGATATTCCGGTCATCATGATATCGGCGGAAACTGTCCCGGCATATGTAGAAAGGGCATACGACCTGGGGGTACAGGACTTTATAAACAGGCCTTTTGATGAGCGGACGGTGCGCAGAAGGGTCGTGAATACACTTCTTCTCTTTGCCAAGCAGAAGGAATTATCACATATGGTGATGAATCAGATCATGGAGAAAGAGAACGATAATAAGCTGATGATAGAGATTCTGTCTAATATCGTAGAGTTCCGTAACGGAGAGAGCGGGCTTCACGTACTGCATATCCGGGTGTTGACAGAGATCATACTGAAATGGCTGGTGGACCATGGAGAATACGGTCTTTCTCTGGATGATATCAATCTGATCTGTAATGCTTCCGCATTGCACGATATAGGGAAGATATCGATTCCGTCGGAGGTGTTGAATAAGCCGGGACGCCTGACGGATGAAGAATTTAAGATTATGAAGGGGCATGCGTTGGAGGGAGCAAGACTTCTGCAGGATATCCCGATGAGGCAGAATGAACCTTTGATTCAATTGGGATATCAGATCTGCAGGTGGCATCATGAGCGGTTTGACGGAAGAGGATATCCGGATGGATTGAAAGGGGATGAGATCCCGATTGCGGCGCAGGTAGTGGCATTGGCGGACGTGTACGACGCGTTGACCAGCAAGCGTGTATATAAGCCTGCGTTTTCACATGAGAAGGCGGTAGAAATGATTCTGAACGGAGAATGCGGAGTCTTCAATCCGGTTCTCATGACATGCCTGAAAGAGCTGTCGGTATCTTTGAGAGACGAATTAAGGCAGCGCTCTGACGCGCAGAATTTCCAGGAAGAGGCTTTGGACGTGGTAGAGCATATGATGGACAGCGGCGAACTGGATGTATCTGACCGGACGCTTAAGCTCCTGGAGCATGAAAGAGTAAAATACCAGTTCTTTGCCGAATTGTCTCAGGAGATTCTGTTTGAATATACCACCACTCCAGAGATGATGATTCTGTCTGAGTGGAGGGCGA
>CANODD010000249.1 GCA_947564705.1 uncultured Dorea sp.
CGTCACTGAAAAATAGGATGACTTTTATTGCACGCTCTGTCCCGTTAGCTTTTTTATGCCTTTCTCTCCAATTGCCTCATTTAATCTCTGTATCCATACTTCCCGAGCGAAATCCTTCCAGATCCAGAGTAACATATGTATATCCCATATTTTTTAAATATTCTGTTATAAGCTCTCTCTTTTCTATTATAACCAGCAGATCCGGCAGATCCACCTCAATTCTTGCAATCTTACCATGAACCCGCAGTCTCACATTGAACAGCCCCAATGTTTTCAGGAATGCTTCTCCTGCCCCTGCCTTCTGCATCTCTGCATAAGATAATCTGGTTCCATAAGGGAAACGGGTTGCCAGGCAGGGAACGGAGGGTTTCTTCGAAACGGAAATTCCATATTCCTCCGCCATCTTGCGGACTTCCTTCTTCGTCATCTTTACCTCCGCAAGCGGACTTATCATTCCAAGCTCCTGAACCGCCCGGATCCCCGGACGATATACATGCAGATCGTCTTCATTCGTCCCCTCCAAGATCCAACGCACCCCAAGCGAATTCATTTCTTCCTGAATTTGTTGAAAAAGATACCGTTTGCAACGATAACATCTGTCTGCAGGATTCTCTGCAATCCCCGCTTCCTCTAATTCATCAACCTTAAGTACATGGAATACGGCGTTCATCTCCCGAGCCACTTTCTCCGCTTCCTCCAATTCACCCTGGGGATGCAGCATGGTATAAAGAAAAACACCGTATACCCTTGTTCCCCTCTCTCTTGCGGCATCACACGCTATTTTCAGGAGAAGACTGCTGTCTACACCTCCCGAGAAAGCCACCGCCACATTTCCTGACGCGTATTTGCCCACCTCCTTTTTCAGCCGTTCACACTTGGATTCATAAGCATTCACAAACATTCCTCTCTCCTCTTGTTAACTCTAAATCATATACAGCATATACAGAGAACCGCTCCCACTACAATAACTTCTCTTCCGCCTCACTGCATACTGCGTTCCATACATCCTGGAACTTAAGACTTTCTTTTCTACAGATAGAAGCTACGCTTTCATATTCCGGATACACTCTCACACACTCTTCACTTCTGCATACTTTAACTTTCGCCGTGCCAAGCGAAGTCTCGATCAGACATATCTCCCGGCGCATCAAGGTACGCTGCATCTTCATTCTGCGGATACCTATCGTCGTAGTCTCACGGAAGATAATCTGCTCTATCAAAGAGACAGTCTCTTCGTCACAGATTACATTCAACTGGTATGCCGGACGGTTTTTCTTCATATAAATCGGAGTATAATATACGTCTCTTGCTCCGGCCTCAAACAACCGCTCCATGACATATCCAAGAATCTCCCCTGTAGAATCATCTATATTACTCTCCAATTTAAAGATATTGTCCGCCGCCTCTGTTCCTGGTTCAATCAACATCCCCCTAAGGATACTGGTTCTTCCATAGTCTCTCTTACCTGCTCCCATACCGGTTTTGCGAATCTTATAGCTGTCCGGAAGCTTCTCCGAAGTTCGAACCGCCGCCACGATCGCCGCCCCTGTCGGCGTCACCAGTTCCGCTTCAGTCTTCGTCATATGCAGCGAAATATGATAGGATTCGGCAATATGAACCACCGCAGGCACCGGAACCGGGATAATTCCATGCTGACATCTGACAGTCCCCCTTCCTTCATACAATTCCGGCACGATAACATCCGTAATATCCAGATCATCCAGGCAGACAGCCGCCGCAACAATATCCACAATAGAATCCACAGCCCCTACTTCATGGAAATGTACCTCCGTCACAGACGTCCCGTGAGCCTTTGCTTCTGCCTCTGCCAGAACCATGAATATATCCTCCGCGATTTTCTTAGCCCTCGCTGAGATACAGGAATGCTCAATGATATCCCGTATCTCATTGATACCCCTATGTTCATGCCGATGGATATGACCGTTCCCCTCATGCATATGACCGCAATCTGCATGTATGTGGCCAGCCCCCTTGTGCGCGTAAAGATATTCATTATCATGGTCATGATTCTCATGCCTTTCATCCAGAATCACATGAAAATCACATGCATCCAATCCAGATTTTTTCACTCTGCTGATCTGAAGCTTAAATCCTTCGACCGGAAGACTTTTTAACTGTTCTTCCAGACGCTTCCGGGAAGCTCCCAGATCCAGCAGCATTCCCACTGTCATATCCCCGCTGATTCCACTGTAACACTCCAAATATAATGTATTTCCCGCTTTTCTATCCGCCATCTCTTCTTGTCCTTTCTCAATTATTAAGATATCGATATTGATTTGATTTGATTTTATTATATAATACTCCGTCAGGCAATGCCTAATCTCAATTTATAAATTTGAAAAACCAGCTCCATACCTCTATACAAGGCACAAAAGCTGGTTCATCATACCTGTCACTGATTTACAGAGAATATCCACATTGCTTTTATCTGATCCTCTATCTCTGCAAATACCCATTCTTTACTGCTGTTCTTCTGACTAAACGGGTCGTTGACCCTGACCTTCCCCTCCATATACTGTGTCAACACGATAAAATGCCCTATCTGTGTGAAATCACCGGGACCAACGCTGCAGATAATCGGGTGGCCCGCCTGAAGTTCTGCCTTAACCTGCTCTTCTGTCAACATTCCATCATAACAAGACAGATTCCAGTTAACCCCGGCTTCTTTCATGAACCTCCAATACGTATCATTATATTCATCCACATATCCGTTTGCTGTCCCATAAGCTGCAACCTTAGCAGGTGTGACAGACGAATCCCCTGTAAGCCCCGCCGCAACCATCGCCATACAAGTCGGGCCGCAGCCGCTGACCGCCACAATACTTGTTCCATAAGGGGCGTATCCCCACCGTTCATCCCACTGATATAACCGTGGAATCTTTCCCCCCTCCAAGTCATCAAGCGTATCCGCCGGCGGAATATCCTTCTTATCTTCATAATGCTCTACGAATTCTACTGTCTCCGCATTCTTATCAAGCAATTCTATAACGCTCTCCGGATATTCTCCCTCTATTGCGTCTTTTTTGACGCGTTTCAATCTCTCTTCTTCGCTTTCCGCTTCTATTGTGATCTGCTTTACCTGCTTCGCAGTCTTCTGGCTTCCTGATTTTATAACCTGCTGCGCCGCAGTCTCCGTCAAGTTCTTTCTACATAAGAATAATCCTACTGCGCCCACAACAAGAAGCAATGACCAGCTAATCAAAATCATCTGTCTCTGTACCTGACGTCTGCGTCTATAATATATCCTTCTTCTGTGCTCTGCCCGCATTCATACTTCTCCTCTATGAACCTTCTTTCTTTCATACTTTCATACACGGACGTCTTCCCGATCCCCCTGTACCGACATCCGAATGCTAATCTCATCCCTATTATGTCGTTAATTATACACTTTTGTCAGACAAGACACAACTTAAAGTATTCTTAAATTTTACGAATGAAAACTTTAGATTTAGCACAAATTTTTTATTAAAATTTACCTTCAGAATATAAGACGTTCAGCTCTCCGCCAAGTAAAATGCAGTACATACAAAAATACATCCACAGCATGATCAAGACAATGGTCGTAAGACTTCCATACATACTGGAAAATCCTTCAAACACATCCAAATAAATAGAAAATACCCAAGACACTACCATCCATCCGACTGCCGCAAACATCGCCCCCGGCAGCTGGTCCCGAAACCTTTCTCTTTTATTGGGAAGGAACCTGTAAATCATCAATGAAAATAAAATCAATACCGTCGGAGTGATGAATGTACGCGATTCAATCAGCCAATCCGCTATCTTCTTGAGGAATGGAATATGACTTGCAATAAACAGATTCAAAGTATTACCAAAAACAGATAAAACAAGCAGTAATATAATTACTACGATAAACAGAACCGTATATATTGTAGCTCTGATACGAAGAACAATATAATTACGAGTCTCTCTGCAGCTATAAATACAATTAAGCCCCGACGTCATCGCCAACACACCTTTTCCTGCCGACCATAACGCCACGATAACCGTAACAGGAATGATTCCTGTAGACTGGTTATAGACCTGATTCACGATAGATGTAATCAGAGAATCAACCGACGCCGGAAATACCTGGATTACCGCCGTCATTACATCTGCCTTCGTCACCGGCGTAAATTGTACCATTGTAAGGAGCAGCAAAATAATCGGGATCATACTCAGCATAAAGAAATATGCCGACTGTGCGGCGTAAGCTCCCACATGATTTGCGGATATATCCGCAGTTATATTCATAATACTCTGATAAATGTCTTTTACTTTT
>CANODD010000250.1 GCA_947564705.1 uncultured Dorea sp.
TTATCTGGATGCGCATCTTCCCCGAACAACTTCGAAACATTTTTCAAAGCATTTTCTTTCCGCTTCTTTTCTTTCTGGTATTCCACTGCTTTGTCACAACTGCAGTTCATCGTCGCAATTTCCTGCGCCTGTGGATCAGTCAGATCATCGTCTCCCATAAATTGAACCATCTGCCCGCAGAACCTGCAGGGCGCGGTCTGCATGGTTTCTTTCACTTTTCCCAATCTTATACCTCCATTTCCTCAAGCAATTCCTGTACGACGCTTCTATAGTCCTGCGTCACGATACCACTTTTAGAAAATGCCGGCAGAGCGGTCATCGCAATTGTCGCTTTCTCCGCCATGATAGAACGCCGGATCGGCGTCTCGAACATCTCAAGTCCGGATACTGTCTTAAGATACTCTTCAAACTCCAGGGACGTTTTGTTCTTTTGCCGCATTGTCAGAATGCCTTTTATCTTCAACTCAGGATTAATCTCCTGAAGATCGGTTACTTGTTCACATAAACTATTGATTGCCTCATTCTCATAGCCGCCTACCTTTACAGGCGCTATGATAAGTTCAGATGCAATCAGGATGTTTATCACAACCATATCAAACAGCCGGCCACAGTCACAAATGCAATAGTCATATTTCTCTGATACCTCTGCAAGTGCCTTCTTGAGTCTCGTGATCTGATTCTCTTCCTGACTTATCATGAGATTTAAGTCTGTCCGCACCAGATATCCATTCGCAGGCAACATGTCAATGTGTGGATATTTTGTTGGCCAGATCAGCTCCGGTGTATGCCATTCCCCTCCGGCACACACATGGTATTCCAGCAACCTGCTCATTCCTGTCTCTTCCGTCTCATAACAACCGAATGTCTTTGATGTATCTCCCTGTGGATCTCCATCAAGAATAAGAACTTTCTTTTCATGTTCTTCACCTAATATGTACGCGATAGAGTCGGCCGTCGTTGTTTTGCCGATTCCGCCTTTGGGCGACATCACAGCAATAGTTCTCATGGTTTCTTCCCTCCTGTGTCCTTGTTTTTATTGCTATATATAGATTGTGTAATACAGCTTCATTTGCAGATCACTAAAGCTATAATCCGGTGTTTCATCCGGCTGTAAAGGTCTCTGCAGGTTTAATTCTCTCCATCTCCTGTGTTTGAGCTCCGGGACTGCCCTGAATTTTTTAACTGTATCTTCCCGGATATCCGCATATACAGCATTGTGCATAGTCAACATTGCCAACCATCCAATAAAGAGGTCTTTTCCGTCTTTGATAATCCTTACTTCGTCAGAATTTTCAATGATTTCTGTAAATTCGCATAGCTTCACTCCAAGCCGCCTCCCCTGATCAATCCATCTTTTAAGATTCCGTTATTTCGAATGGTCATCCTGTGCTCATCTCCGAACTCAACTGCCTCTCTAACTACATAATCTGTGTGTAGAATCGTTTTTTTCGATATTGGTAACGTTACATACTCTTCAATCGCTTTTATCGCATCATTCGCAGAATAACATGTCACAACAAAATATCCATTCCCCGCCATATCTGCAAGAAATTCTTTCTGCTTATCGGTATGGCGGTTGCTTCCATATTTCATTTCTATGTACATTCCGCAATAGATCCCCTTCGGACATGGCAGGAAGAGGTCCGCTACCCCTGCCTTGACTCCCATCTCTTTTAACTTCGCCGCCTCAACACGGTTTCTGCTGCCGCCGTTCGGGATATGGTGCAGCCACTTTAACTCCGGATACTTTTCGGTATGCCAGTGTGCCCAATTTATAACTTGTATTTGCTCTGTATCTTCGCTTCTCTTTGCGTATTTTAGATTCATCTGCTCATATTTCTCCTTTCTTCTGTATCCCGTCCTCTCTGCATTTCCGATAATATTTGCAAATCAGACATATGTGACGGCAGTCCTTTACTTTTAACATCCATGAAAGCCTTGCGACTGCTGCCATGATCAGATCCTTTCTCTTTTTCATCTTCCTTCTCTTCTTACGTCTTCCATCTGCACTTTCCCGGCGATCTTTCGTCATGCTCCTGTGACCTCCTTTTCCTCATCCGGACATGTATGTAAAACATCCCGTTAAAATCGTTGTAATAAACGCCTGAATTCGTAAAATCATATTCCGGATACCACTTCCTCATCTGCTCCTGGATGTTGTCCTGGTCCTTTACCATGAGTTTCACAAATTTTTCGATCTTCTTATAACTGCCTTTTCCTTTTTCCGGCTGCTTAGAATGTACAACACGGATATCAGGATCAATCAGACCTTTGGAAGAATTCCACCGCCTTTCTGACTTGATCCGGTGCTTTTCTTTGACGATATAATTCGCCAATCCAGACAACCCGTTCTCATCTTTCTGCAATCTTCTGATCTCATTCCTGCTGCTTTGCTTCCAACACTTTTCTACTGCATCCATGTCCATATCTCCGTCCATAACTACATGGTAGTGCCATCGAATCCTGGCATAAGGATCATATTCTATCACATAGACATATCTGCTATTCCCTAAACCAAGCTTACGTCTCTTGTAGTTCACCCTCCTGATCCATTTCTTTATGATCTTAATAGCTGCATCCATATCGCCGTCTTCCGGCAGATGCTCATCGTCCAGTGTCAGCGTGATCCAGATATCTCTGTTGGTAAAGTTTCGATTGATTAATCGCTCTACATACTTCCGTGCATTCTTATCATTCAGATTTCTCTGCGCCCTGGAATTATCTTTCCTGATACTTCTTCCTTCCGGCGGCACATCATCCATGCTTTTAAACTGCGGGTATATCTCTACTTCAAACTGCTCCCCTGCCCTGATCTCTTTGAGGGCATATACCGTCTTCTTTCGGTATGAAAGCATGTTCTCTACAAACCACTCATGAAGATCCTCTAACTGCTTTCCATACGCCGCTTCATAATCATAAGGGACGTACTTCATCCCTCTCTTCCTTCTCTTTCCTTGCTGCCTCTTCTGCTTCATCTGACACCGTTCCCATTATTGTCTGTATTTCAGGTTTTCGCAGACTTGTTACTATCTATTACAAGGTCGTGAAGTCCCCTAAAGCACCCTATTTCTGCGGTTTTTCCGCTAAATTCACCTTGCGGTTTTGTGTCAGATTTGGTACAATAATATTGATTTAATTAACTGACACAAATTCTTTTGAAACGGACGGTCGCGCCAACGATCGTCCGCTTCTCTTTTCTTTATTTTCATCCTCATAGATATACACCAAACTTCACTTCTTAAGCGATCGTTGTCCGTCTCTGCAGCACTTTATTCTGCATGTTTGCTTCTCGTATCCTCCATTTTTCAAGACCCTGTGTATCAAAAATATATGGGCTTGTCTTTTTGGATGGATCTAACTTAAAAGCAAATGTCTGCCCCGGAGCCGCAATCGCCCTATTCAGATACTGAAGCGTGAGCCCCATATCCATGAGTTCTTTCTTCTGCATAAAAGGTTTTGGATACTCCATCTCTTTAACCTCCCTCTAGTCTTATAAATGTTTCTATATTCTCCGCCAAATTGACGGGGAACCATATCATTTCTTATTAGTACTGGTATCCATAATATTAGTCCGCTAACAATCCATTGAAATAATTCTGGTTTATTTTTCTGGATTGTTTTTAATTTTTTCATTATCCTTTTCACTTTCTACACCACCTTCCTTCATGCATTATGTATCTGGGCTTCTACTAGAACTCAATGATATTCCTTAGCACTCCGTTCCTTCCGGTACTTCGGAATTGCCCTTTACTGAAGCCGAAGTTCATTCCTTAACAACTTCCCAATCATCGGCAAGCAAGTCATCTGCTGTAGGGTTCCAGGCTCTACAGCTTTTTGTCTGAATTCCTTTGTCCATCACTACCAAAATGCATGAATCATAGGTGTTAGTCGGTTTAATCACGCCATACCTTGCCTCGTTGACTTGCCTAGTGGACATCCTATACATCAATCCTCTACTTTCTACAGCTTTTTTCGTTGCCGCTTGAATATTCATTCTCACACCTCCTCCTTCTCTTCTGCGAATTCTTATTGCTATTTCCTTCTATCCCCTCTATAATCTAAGTACAAGCAACTGCCAATGCCGAGTACTAAAGAAAGGAGTGTATACACATGGATTCCTACATTACACAATTAGTTCCAATATTTGAAGAACTGAAATCTTCCAGCATGTTGATTACCGATAATTCGCAAGAAATTATGCAAAAATATAATCTAATGTTCCTTGGAGAGAAATTCAATAAAATCTATATCCGCTACGGCAAAGGAAGGCTCTCCTGCGGGAATCTGCACATCCC
>CANODD010000251.1 GCA_947564705.1 uncultured Dorea sp.
ACAAAATGATGAAGAACTGCTGATCGTAACGAATAATCATGTAGTGGAGGGCAGCAGTTCTTCATCATTTTGTCCTATGATAATGCCTGAACCTGCGCTCTGGCTTTCTCTTTCCTGAACTCCTCCGAAGAAGCTCTGGACCTGCTGAACACTCATATTCGTAATAGAAACTACAGACGGCATGGCGTTGTCTGCAATATCTGCCACATCTGATTTCACCGCGCTGTCGGAGGATGTCGTAAGTTTTGCATTTCCCACAGACTCCGTCTTCCTGGTATCTTCCTTCTCACTCTTCGTTCCCAGGAACCTTGCGGCCAGAATATTACTGGTCTGAAATGCTGCGCTCGCCGTAACTCCGAATATAAGACCTAAACATATCGTCTTTACCCACTTCGGTATGCTTCTCTTTTTACGCGGCGGCCTCTGTTCCTGATTGTTCTGCTGATTCGCGTCCTGTCCCGATGTATAATAATTATATTGTTGATCCATAACTGCAACTCCTTTCATCTTTACCTCTGCTATCTTGTTTCTGATTAGTAGTCTACAGCCAAATTGTGTTTAAACTGTGACAGAACCGTGATAAAATCTTTAAATCAAAAAACTTTAAGCCAAGCCCGAATCTCTTCTTCTTCCCCCCACAGGGAACCCTGGACCATCTCCGGTTTTCCGCCGCCCCTGCCGCCGTATGCCTCGTTCATCTTCCTGCACAACGGACGGACATCCTCTTCTTTACTGCCGATTACATACCGGTATCCCGCCTCCTCTGTCCCCGCAAAGACAGCACAGACCTTCGCGCCCTTATCAAGCAAAAGGTTCATCAGCTCTCTCGGGGCGTTTCCTTCCAGATTCGAATCAAATACAACCGTCATATTCTCATCCACCGGGATCTCCCCCGCCTGGTACGCCAACATCTTCTGCCTCAGAGAAGCAATCTTTCCTTTCATGCTTCCCAATTCGTCTTTTAAGTGAGAGACCGCGTCTGCAACCTCATACTCCTTCGCGCTGAGAAGTGCGGAGATTGCTTTCGTATTCTTGTCCTTGACCTCATAATCTGCCAGGGCCCGGTAACCGCAGAGCATCGTGATACGTTCTCCGCCTTTATAATGAATCATATTCACCAGTTTGATGAGGCCAATCTCCCCGGTGGATGCCAGATGGGGCGCGCAGCAGGCGCACACGTCGTATCCTGGTACGGTGATAATCCGCACCTGGCCTTCAATCTCGATCTTACTCCGGTATTTCATCGCTGCCAATTCCTCTTTGGACGGGTATGTAACCTTCACTTTCAGATTCCGAAACACTGCTTTATTCGCTTCCAGTTCGATCTCTTTCAACTCTTCCCTGGTAATCGGTCCGCTGAAATCCATGGTGCAATAATCACTTCCCAGGTGAAAACCTACATTCTCATATCCGAATCTTCTATGAACAATTCCTGATATGATATGCTCTCCTGTATGCTGCTGCATCCGCTCGAATCTGATATCCCAGTCAATTTCACCCCGCACGGCCGCTCCTGCCTCAAGGGGCGCCGCCACCCTATGATAGATGATGCCGTCCTTCTCCTGCACATCCAGAACCTCCGCTTCGCCAAGCCGTCCCGGATCTGCATACTGTCCTCCCCCCTCCGGGAAAAAGGCAGTCCGATCCAGCACAACCTGATATTCTTCTCCTGCCTGTTCACAGGAAACCACTCTGGCGTCAAATTCCCGCATATATCCGTCCTGATAGAATAATTTCTCCGTCATCTTTCTCTCCCCTTAAAATTTCCCGGGATCTGCCATAACAGATCCTTACATCCTCTCCGGCGCCGCAAATCCCAACAGATCAATGCAAGTCTCAAGAACCTGTCTGGTAAGCACAAGCAGCGCGATATAACTCTTCTGCTTCGTCTCGTCCTCTTCCGCAAGAATCTTCGTCTCATGGTAGAACCGGTTAAAGGCGTTCGCAAGATCATAGACAAACGCACATATCTTATGAGGAGCCAGCTCATCAAATGCCGTCTCCGCCATTTCGTTATATTTAATGACCTCCAGCATCAAAGCCTTTTCGCTCTCATTATGAGCACCCTCTATCCTGAGATCTTCCAAAGCCTTGCCATCCGCCTGATACTTATTCAGGATTGACTTGATCCTGACGATTGTATACAGAATATACGGCCCCGTATTTCCTTCGAATGATGTGAAACGATCTATATCAAATACATAATCCTTAGACGCCTGATTAGACAAGTCTCCGTACTTGATCGCGGACATTCCTACGATCTTTGCCGTCTCCTTCGCTTCTTCCTCGGCAACCGTACGGTTCTCGGCAATCTTTTTATACATCTCCTCCTCAATCTCTGCGATCAGATTCTCCAGGCGCATAACGCCGCCTTCCCTGGTCTTAAAAGGCTTGCCGTCCTTGCCGTTCATCGTCCCGAAGCCTAAAAACTCAAGCTCCGTCTCTTTCGGAACGATCCCTGTCTTCCTCGCCGCCCGGAACACCTGCATAAAATGCAGATCCTGCCGCTTATCCGCGACGTAGATGACTCTGTCCGGTTTGTAATCCTGTTCCCTCTGTATCAGTGTGGCAAGATCCGTCGTTCCATACAGAGAAGCCCCGTCTGACTTCTGGATCATACAAGGGGGAATCTCCTTGGTATCCGTCTCCTCCTGAACATCAATCACCAGCGCTCCCTCGTCGATATGGGCATATCCGTCCTTCTTCATCCATTCAAGCATATCCGGAATATACGCCTGCGCGTCTGCTTCCCCCTTCCAGAGATCGAAATACACATTCAGTCTTTTATAATTCTTCTCAAGATCAGGCAGCGATACATTCATGATATGCTTCCAGACCGCCCTGTATCCTCTGTGTCCGTTCTGGAGCTGATAAGTGGCCTGAAGAGCCTCTTTACGATATTCCTCGTCTTCTTTTGCCTTACCGCTCGCCGTCGGATAGATCTCTTCCAGCTCTCCTATGGTAAACGGAGCCTCCTTTGGATATTCTCCCTGATAATCCTCCGCAAAATAAGGCAGCTCAGGTTTACGGGTCCGAAGCTCCGTAATAATCAGCCCCATCTGATATCCCCAGTCGCCGAGATGAATATCACCCAACACCTTATGTCCCATCTTCCTTGCAATCCTCTTGATACTCTCACCGATGATGGCAGAGCGGAGATGCCCGACATGAAGAGGCTTCGCTACATTCGGACCGCCGTAGTCTATGACAATGGTCCGGGCCTCTTCCGCCGTCTCAAGCCCAAGCTTCCCATCCGCACGCATCTGATTCAGATAATCCGCCACATATTCCTTCCTCAGCTTCAGATTGATGAAACCAGGTTTCACAACACTGACTTCTTCAAAGCAGACGCTGTCTCCAAGCTTCGACGCCACATCCTCAGCGATCATGAAAGGCGCCTTTTTATAAGTCTTCGCTCCCGCTAAAGCGCCGTTGCACTGATATTCACACAGATCCGGACGATTCGACAACGTCACCTTTGCATAAGCCTTATCATACCCTGCCTGTTCAAACGCGTCTGCCAGTTCTTCTGTGATCAACTCTATGACCTTCTTCATCCCTAATCTCCTCCTGTATAAAAATGACATATCTTCGCACTCTGCCGAAATCTCCGACGGAAAGAAGCCAGATCTCTGCAATCCGCAGGAATCTGACTTCTTGAACTCTCTTTTACTTCAAAATAATATTACATAGCAGAACCTTCATACGCACTCTCCAAATCCGCCAGCGCTTCTCCAAGCAGCGCGTCCGACCGTAACGCTTCCTGATATGTAACCTGAGTCTCTTCCATAAGAGCCTGTACATCCTCATGCTGTGCAATCACCCGGATGCAATCCTTCACCTTCTCATCCTCTACGGACGTATTGACCTGATATTCCTCCGCCTCATTCACATCAATGTATAACGTTCCAAGTCCCGGTACTTTTGTATAGATATCCTTTATCTTCATATCATACCTGGCAAATACCACATATGTACCTCTATATATCCCTTGCTTTGTATAAACGCAGATATCATCATACGACTCTACAAAACCGGCCTCTTCTTTCTGCTGCTCATAATATTCCCTCACAGCTTTCGTAATCTCCGGATATTCTTCTTTTCGAAGGGGATTCAGCTCCATCGTCTCACAGCCGCTGTTCTCCATATTCACATAATCCGGACCTGTCTTTTGTGCTTTCTGGACTTTCGCTTCGGTAAGGCTTGATCCGGCTGCTCCCACGATAACCACTATGAGCACAAATAAGAGAAAAAATACGATCCCTTTC
>CANODD010000252.1 GCA_947564705.1 uncultured Dorea sp.
GATAAAGTTCTGTTTCCAGAAGAAGCTGCGGATTCTTCTGGAAACAGAACTTTATCGGCAATGCTGCCATCAGAGAAATTTCTATGAGTATAATGAGAAGTTGTATAAACAGGTATTTGGTAACGGACTCTTAAAGAAACCGCCTTTTAAAAAGTTGCTGCTGCCCATTTCCTATCATCGTCAGGTGAATACTTTACTTTCTGTATTGTGCGCCCAGTATGTTCCGGATGCGGTAAAGGCAGATTTTGCGCTGCGAGGGACGGCAAGGTTCTTGTCTGTGCTTAATACTTCCAACGATCTCTTCCCCGTCAGTGAGAAACGCTGGAACGGCGAGACTGTAACCTATACAAAGAGAGCGGCAGAGCTTCCGGTTTTTGCGGAGATGATCAAATGGCTTGGCCTGGCAGACGAGAAAGACTGGGGAAGCGCGTTTACCTTAAGATTCCGGCTGCAGCAGCATTATCTCGCACAGAAAGAGCGGGAACAGAAGCAGTATTCTTATCAGGAGTCCAGACATTGTTACCTGGGGCTTTCGAATTATGTGGAATGTTATGTACGGGGAATCTGGAATAAAAGTCTGTTCTATAAAGCAGTCTTCACGTTCCTTAACATGGGAAGCATCTTGGAGCCGGTCAGTACCGTGGAGCAAAAAGGCGCGGTTTCGTCAAGGAACGCCAGAATCTACGCTCTGAATTCTTTCTTTGGTTACAATGTGATCAGACCCGCGGACGGGAAATACCGGTTTGACACGATAGGAGACGAGCTTCCGGCGATGACTCTGGCTCATGAGCTCTATCAGGAATTGATCCCCCTGGTCATGAAGGTAGAGTTAAAGAGGGGAGAGAAGCCGACGCCCTTCTCCGAATACATCCGGCAGATTCGGATTATTTATGGTATTGAATATATGATTCAGATTCTGACGGCGCTTGGGAAAGATACTCTGCAGCGCGGATATAGTTATTATTCTGCTAACAGTGAGCGGAAGGTCGTCTTAAGCCATCTGCTGTCGGTCTGCGTACCGAAACCTGATGAGACGGCACAAGATCTTAAGGAAGCGCTTAAAGGAACGGATATTACGAAGAAACGCCTTGCAGAACTCTCTATGTACGCCCAGCAATGGATTCCCATGATCGAAGAATATCTCAAGATTCCGGGATTTGCCAGTACATGTTATTATTTCATGGCACATACCAGCGAAGGGCTGGACGAGCAGCTTACCTCGGTGATCGCAAAATATACACCCCTCTCACCGGAAGAATTAAAAGACGGGGCTTTTGACATTCACTGGTTCTTCGAAGCCTATGAAAATGTGGGGGAAAAGAATTTCAAGCTTCTTTATGACGCCGCAAAATATTCTTCCGCCGGAGCCGCTCATGCAAGGGCAAGAAAATATGCGGACGCCGCCCTTGGAAAGGTAAAAAAAGAGGATTTGAAAGCAGAGATTGACGCAAAGCGAAATAAGGATCTTCTGATGAGTATAGGTCTCCTGCCGCTTCCGAAGCAGAAACATAAGATGGAAGAAGAGCTTTTGGACCGTTACCAGTTTATCCAGAAATATAAGAAAGAAAGCAGGCAGTTCGGTGCTCAGCGGCGGGCAAGCGAAGGGCGCGCGGTGGAGATTGCCCTGCAAAACCTGAGCGTCAACGCAGGATTTACCGATGTGACCCGTCTTATGCTTCGCATGGAAGGAAAATTGGTCGAGCAGTCTGCAGAATACTTTGACTGGAAGCCTGTAGAAGAACTGGAGTTGATGATATCGATAGATGAATACGGAAAGAGTTCGCTGAAATGCCGAAAAGGCGGGAAGCTTCTCAAAGCCATTCCTTCAAAGTACAAGAAGAACGATGCGGTTAAAAAATATCAGGAAATCAATAAGCAGCTAAAGGAGCAGTACGTCAGGACGAAGCAGATGATGGAACAGGCGATGGAAGACCAGACGTCTTTCGAAGTATGGGAATTTCTTGAGCTTAGGAAGAATCCTGTAGTGCGCCCGATTGTGGAGTTCCTGGTGGTAAAATGTATCGGCCGCACAGCGGCAGACACGGCGCCGATAGGATTTCTGACAGACGAAGGGCTCGTTGACGATCTTGGAAACGTACTTCCGGTAAAACCGGACGACAAGATTCTGATCGCGCATCCTTTTGACCTGTACGCAAGCGGACGATGGCATGAATATCAGAAGCTTTTATTTGAAAAGAAGATCAGACAGCCCTTTAAGCAGGTATTCCGGGAACTGTATCTGAAACTGGAAGAGGAACTTGACAAGGATGATTCCCGATTATTTTCCGGCAATCAGATCCAGCCGCAGAAGACAGTCGGAGCGCTTAAGAGCCGCCGATGGGTAGCCGATTATGAGGACGGCCTGCAGAAGATCTATTATAAAGAAAATATCGTTGCCTGTATCTATGCCATGGCAGACTGGTTTTCGCCAAGCGACATCGAAGCGCCGACTCTGGAGTGGGTTGTATTCTCCGACAGAAAGACCGGGGAAGCCAGGAAGATCAAGGAGATCCCGGATGTGATCTACAGTGAGGTGATGAGGGACGTAGACTTAGCGGTCAGCGTCGCCCATGCAGGCGGCGTAGATCCGGAGACCAGTCATTCGACCATTGAGATGCGAAGGGCGATTGCCGAATGTAATCTTGAACTGTTCAAGATCAGTAACGTCCGTCTGGAAGGAAATCATGCCTTGATTGAAGGGAAGCTTGGACAGTATTCCGTGCATCTTGGAAGCGGCGTGGTGCATCAGGTCGGCAATTCTATGCTGTCTGTCGTGCCTGTGCATTCCCAGCACAGAGGACGCATCTTCCTGCCGTTTATCGACGACGATCCGAAGACTGCAGAGATCATGTCGAAGATCCTGTTATTTGCGGAAGATACGAAGATCAAGGATCCGAGTATACTTTCCCAGATCCGGTAGTGAAGCGCTTCGGCAGACATGAAAGCTCATGGCGGCGTATGTTGTGCAAGAAGCGGTTTTGACCGTCCGGCCAAAGGGATGGCTGGCAAATAGGCAGTAATGAGGTTGTGGTTATGAGAAAGATGAAAGTCAGTAACGAGATTGTATATCTGGCGGGAGCGTTGGTCCTGTCTTTGGCTACGGCAATGCTGACTGCCGCGGATTTTGGATTGTCGGTGATCGTATCACCGGCATATCTGGTCAGCATGAAAATACCTTTTCTTACCTTCGGGCAGGCGGAGTATGTGGTTCAGGGAATCCTGTTTCTTGTATTCTGCATCGCAATGAGACAGATAAAACCGCTGTATTTCGGCGCGTTTTTATCGGGCGTGATCTACGGTTTCCTTCTGGATCTCTGGAGACTTTTGATCCCTCATTTCAACCCAAAGATTCACATGCCGGGGACTCTGCCTCTTACCATACGGATGATCTATTTTATCATTGGTTTCTTTATCAATGCATTCGGAGCCCTGCTTTATTTCAAAAACAAATATTATCCGCAGGTGTATGAATTTTTTGTAAAGGGAATCAGTGAAAAATATCAGATCGAGTTACCGAGATTCAAGTTACGGTTTGATCTTTCATTCTTTGTACTGACGTTGGTTCTTTCCTTTTGTCTGTTTCACGGACTTAGGGGAGTCGGCGCGGGGACGGTCATTATGGCATGTCTGAACGGACCGCTGATCGGCGTGTATGGGAGATGGTTTGACAGACATTTTAAAGTAACGTAATATAGAAAAGTTATGGAAGTTGTGAAGTTCTGTCTTTTTTATTTGGAACAGAAATGCTATAATGATGGAATCAAAAGACAAAAGAGAGGTATGACTGTGGCGGAATTGACACCGATGATGCAGCAATACATGGAGACGAAGAAGGAGTATCAGGACTGCATTTTATTCTATAGATTAGGGGATTTTTATGAGATGTTTTTTGACGACGCCCTGACTGCGTCGAAAGAGCTGGAGATTACACTGACCGGTAAAAACTGCGGGCTTGAAGAACGGGCGCCGATGTGCGGCGTTCCTTTTCACGCCGTAGACGGTTATCTGAACCGGCTGGTATCCAAGGGATATAAAGTAGCGATCTGTGAGCAGATGGAAGATCCGTCGACGGCAAAGGGGCTGGTAAAGCGCGATGTGGTCCGGATTGTGACGCCGGGTACGAATCTGGATGTACAGGCGTTAGACGAGACAAAGAATAACTATATCATGTGCGTGGTCTATATTACGGACCGTTACGGTCTCGGGCTGGTGGTGTTGCTGCCGTTAGATCGGAAGAGCACACGTCTGAACTCCAGTCACTT
>CANODD010000253.1 GCA_947564705.1 uncultured Dorea sp.
TATGCGCCGAGACAAAAAGTCCTCCGCTGTGGTGATGGAAATGGAGCTGGCTGGGGATGCCCGGTTATTACTGACCGTATTTCCTTATCTGAGGCCGGAGGGGCGGAATGGCGTCCTTCTGGAGAAGGCGGAGCTGCTTCCGGAAATTTTACATTATATTGCTGACAGAATTCACGTATTTGATAAAGAGACAGAGAACACAATTACAAACTAGTTTTATATTGCGGATAATGAGATACAAGGCCGGACACAGTTTAGTGTCCGGCTTTCTCAATGTTTTTGAAATATTTTTTGAAATGGTCTTTAAAATGGTCTTTTATATATAATTTTTTCTTGTATAAGGAGTTTATCCTGTGATAGAATGATACATGTATGTTACCAAACAAGGAGGATGTTCTATGTTATCGAATCAGATACTACATAAAGCAGTACAGGATATTAAGAGAATCACCGGATTGGAATGTGCAATATGGGATATCAAAGGAATCTGTCTGGTCATGACGAATGAGAGGATGACAGGCCTTGAATCAGAAGTTATGAAGTTTTGTAAGGCTGCGCCTTTTACTGCGGCGGAGGATACGTTTTTCCGTGTCAGGAAAGATGTGGGAATGTTTCTTGTATGTGATGAAGAAGATCCTTGTTACAGCCTTGTGTTGAAGGGGCAGTGCGCGCAGATGGAGATGGCGGGACGGCTTGGGGTCAGCCAGCTTCAGAATCTTCTCTTTGCGTACAAGGAGAGGATGGACAAGAATCGTTTTATCCAGAATCTGATTCTTGATAATATGCTGTTGGTAGACGTCTATAATCAGGCGAAGAAGATGAAGATACCGATTGAATTAAAGAGAGTGGTATTCTTAGTAGAAGCAAAGAATGAAGTTGAGAATATGATTCTTGATACGCTGAAAGGACTGTATGCCACCGGCACGAGGGATTTTGTGACGGCTGTGGACGAGAAGCATGTGATCCTTGTAAGAGCGCTGCAGACTACGGATGATTATCTGCAGTTGGAGCAGTTCGCAAGAGAGCTGGTGGACACATTGAATATGGAGGCCATGGTCAGCGTAAGGATCGCATACGGGACTATTATTGAGGAGTTAAAGGATGTATCCAAGTCATACAAAGAGGCAGACATGGCTTTGGAAGTGGGACGGGTGTTCTATGCCGACAGGAGTATCCTGGCCTATAATGAGCTTGGAATCGGACGGCTGATTCATCAACTGCCGTCGTCGTTGTGTGAGATGTTCCTGAATGAAGTGTTCGCGGGAAATACAGATACACAGTTTGAGGATGAGGAGCTGATCACGGTGTATACGTTCTTCAATAATAACCTGAACATCTCCGAGACGGCAAGACAGCTCTATGTACACAGGAATACGCTGGTGTACCGGCTGGAGAAGATTCAGAAGAAGACGGGGCTTGATGTCCGCGTGTTCGAAGATGCGCTGACCTTCAAGATTGCGATGATGGTATCCGACCATATGAAATATATTCATTAGAGTAAATTTGTTTCGGCAGACCGTGAACGGATAGTCTGGAATGTCTGCCGGATGACATGACAGTGTAGTGCAGATATGATACAGGAGGAGACGGAAAAGATGATAAGATTATACGACAAAGGAGTCTATCTGCTGAATGGAACAGAGATAGTGGAAGACATAGAAGCGGTAAGAGTAAAGACCGGGAAAGAGATACAAAGGAGTGAAGCGGCAAAGGGGACGATGGCTTACAAGATCCTGGAGGCTCACAATACGTCCGGCAGCATGGAACGGCTGCAGATCAAGTTCGATAAGCTGACGTCTCATGATATCACATTCGTGGGGATTATCCAGACTGCCAGGGCGTCCGGGCTTGAGAAATTTCCGATTCCGTATGTGCTGACGAATTGTCATAATTCTTTGTGTGCGGTCGGAGGGACCATCAATGAAGATGATCATATGTTTGGTTTGACTTGTGCGAAGAGATACGGCGGCGTCTATGTACCGCCCCATCAGGCAGTCATTCATCAGTATGCAAGAGAGATGCTTGCAGGCGGCGGAAAGATGATCCTCGGCTCCGACAGCCATACCCGCTACGGCGCTTTGGGAACGATGGCGATGGGTGAAGGGGGACCGGAGCTTGTAAAGCAGCTTCTGAATAAGACATATGATATTAAGATGCCGGGTGTGACGGCCATCTATCTGGACGGCGAGCCGATGAAAGGCGTCGGTCCCCAGGATGTGGCGCTTGCAATCATCGGCGCTACGTTCGGAAATGGTTATGTGAATAATAAGGTAATGGAGTTCGTAGGTCCGGGTGTGGAGAAGTTAAGCGCGGACTTCCGTATCGGTATCGACGTCATGACGACAGAAACCACTTGTCTGTCATCCATCTGGAAGACGGACGAGAAGATTCGGGAATTCTATGAGATCCATGGAAGGGAAGAGGATTATAAAGAACTGAATCCGGAGGACGCGGCATATTACGACGGTATGGTCTACGTGAATTTAAGTGAGATCAAGCCGATGATCGCGATGCCGTTCCATCCGTCTAATGTATATACGATTGATGAGGTAAATGCGAATCTGAAAGACGTGCTTCACGACGTAGAGCAAAAAGCTCTGGTCAGCCTCGACGGTGCGGTGGATTATACGCTGCAGGATAAGATCGTGGACGGGAAGCTCTATGTGGAGCAGGGAATTATCGCCGGATGCGCAGGCGGCGGATTCGAGAATATCTGTGCGGCAGCAGACATCATCCGGGGAAAATACATCGGCTCCGACGAATTTACATTCAGCGTCTATCCGGCAAGTACCCCGATCTATATGGAATTGGTGAAGAACGGCGCGGTTGCGGATCTGATGCAGGCAGGAACCATCGTAAAGACGGCGTTCTGCGGACCGTGCTTTGGCGCGGGAGATACTCCGGCGAACAATGCGTTCTCCATCCGCCACTCAACGCGGAACTTCCCGAACCGTGAAGGCTCCAAGCTGCAGAGCGGCCAGATCGCGTCGGTGGCGCTGATGGATGCCCGCTCTATCGCGGCAACCGCGGCGAATAAAGGATTCCTGACGCCTGCAACGGATATGGATGTGGAATATAAAGGAAGGAAATATTATTTCGATCAGAATATCTATGCGAATCGGGTATTCGACAGTAAAGGAACGGCAGATCCGTCGGTTGAGATCAAATTCGGACCGAATATCAAAGACTGGCCGGCGATGGCGGCGCTTCCGGAGAACCTTCTTCTTAAGGTGGTGTCCGAGATACATGATCCGGTTACCACGACGGATGAACTGATTCCTTCCGGGGAGACTTCTTCTTATCGTTCGAACCCGCTGGGACTTGCGGAATTTGCGTTGTCCAGAAAGGACCCGGCTTATGTAGGGCGTGCAAAGGAAGTCCAAAAGGCAGAAAAAGCTATTGAAGCAGGAGAATGTCCGGCAGAGGCGCTGGAGGAATTGAAGCCGGTTATGAATAAGATCCATGAGGCGTATCCGGAGATTGACCGTACGAACCTTGGTGTCGGGAGCACCATATTTGCCGTGAAGCCGGGGGACGGGTCGGCAAGGGAGCAGGCGGCGTCCTGCCAGAAGGTGCTCGGCGGATGGGCGAATATCGCCAATGAATATGCGACGAAGAGATACCGTTCAAACCTGATCAACTGGGGAATGCTTCCGTTTATTACAGAGGAAGATCACCAGACTTTGAGTTTCCAAAACGGAGATTATATATTTGTTCCGGAGATCAGGAAGGTGATCGATGAGAAAGCGTCGGAGGCGAAGGCATATGTGATCGGGGCAGGAGAAGCATGGAAAGAGATCCTGCTGCGGTTGGGGGATCTGACGGATGCAGAGCGGGAGATCATCCTGAAGGGATGTCTGATTAATTATTATAGAGGATAATTTTTTCGGGGAGAATGCAACAGTTCTCCCCTTTTTTGACTCTAATATATACGGAGGTGAGACGATGAAGTGCGACGCAAGGATATTTGCACAGATGTATGAAGCGGTGTATACAGACCTCTACCGCTTTGCACTGTGTATGATGAAGAACCGGCAGGAGGCGGAAGACGCGGTCAGCGAGGCTGTAGTAGCCGCATATGAGAATATCGGGAAGCTTAAGAAGGAGGAGGCGTTCAAGAGCTGGATATTCACGATATTATCCAATACCTGCAGGAAAAGGCTTAGAAAAGCAGCAAAAGAACAGGAGCATTCACAGGGGGATGTATATTCCC
>CANODD010000254.1 GCA_947564705.1 uncultured Dorea sp.
AAGCAGCTTGCGGGTATGCGCGGACTGATGGCGGATACGACGGGACGTACCATCGAGCTGCCTATTAAGTCGAATTTCCGTGAGGGTCTGGACGTACTGGAGTACTTCATGTCCGCCCATGGAGCGCGTAAGGGTCTGTCTGATACGGCGCTTCGTACCGCCGATTCAGGATACCTGACCAGACGTCTGGTGGATGTATCTCAGGAGCTGATTATCCACGAAGTAGATTGTGTGGAGAAGGGCGAAGAGATTCCGGGAATGTATGTAAAAGCCTTTACAGACGGCAATGAGGAGATCGAGAGCCTGAAGGAGCGTATCACAGGACGTTACCTGTGTGAGAATATCGTAGATAAAGACGGAAATATCCTGGTGAAGGCGAACCATATGGTTACTCCGAAGCGCGCGGAACTCATCATGAAGAAGGGTGTGGATGAGAACGGCGGGACATTGGAGAAGATTAAGATTCGTACGATTCTTACCTGTAAGTCCCATAGCGGAGTCTGCGCGAAATGTTACGGCGCCAACATGGCCACAGGAGAGCCGGTGCAGGTGGGCGAGGCAGTCGGAATTATCGCCGCGCAGTCTATCGGAGAGCCTGGTACACAGCTTACGATGCGTACCTTCCATACCGGCGGTGTTGCCGGCGACGACATCACACAGGGTCTTCCCCGTGTCGAGGAGCTCTTTGAGGCAAGAAAGCCGAAGGGTCTGGCAATCATTACGGAATTTGCCGGAACAGCGAATATCAATGATACCAAGAAGAAGCGGGAGATCATCGTGACGAACGATTCCACCGGAGAATCCAAGGCATATCTGATTCCTTATGGTTCCAGGATTAAGGTTAAGGACGGCGCGGTGTTAGAAGCCGGAGACGAGCTGACGGAAGGTAGTGTGAATCCGCATGATATCCTGAGAATTAAGGGGCTGCGCGCGGTACAGGATTATATGATCCAGGAAGTACAGCGGGTATACCGCCTGCAGGGTGTTGATATTAATGATAAGCATATTGAGGTCATCGTACGTCAGATGCTTAAGAAAGTCCGCATAGAAGAGGCGGGCGACACCGAATTCCTGCCGGGTACGAACGTAGACAGACTGGAATTTGAAGACACGAATGCAAGACTGGAAAAAGAAGGCTTAGAGCCTGCCACCGGAGAGCAGATTATGCTTGGTATCACAAAGGCTTCTCTGGCGACGAATTCCTTCTTGTCGGCGGCATCCTTCCAGGAGACGACGAAGGTACTGACAGAGGCGGCGATCAAAGGAAAGGTCGATCCGCTGATCGGCCTGAAAGAGAATGTCCTGATCGGTAAGCATATACCGGCGGGTACAGGTATGAGGAAATACCGGGATATCCGTCTGGATTCCGAGTTGGAGATGGACGACGAGCTGCTTGTAGACGAAGAGGAAAGCTGGGAGAATGAGTCCCAGGCAAGTCAGGAGCCGGCAGCGGAAGAGGCGGCAGAAGGTGTGGTTTTGCCTGACGCTGTGAGTGAAGCGGCGGAAGAAAACTTGCCGGAAGGCGCGGAACCTGAAAAGGACGAGTCGGAGGGAGCGGCAGACAGCGTGGAAGAAGAGCTGTTGGAGCTGATCGAAGAATAGAGTTGTAAAGAGGAATTGCTGTAAAGCAATTCCTCTTTTTTTCTAAGGAGTAGAGGGACAACAGTCCTGAAGATGTTTTTCTATGACTCTTTTCGCTGCGCCGATAGCGGCGGCTTCGTTATGATATTTACCGATTGAGATATAAGAAGTGTCCAGATCGAAATTGTTATATGCGATGGTCTTTGCTTTGAGCTCGTCCAGATAGTCTACGAGATAGCCGCTTATATCCCCGCCTATAACAATATTGCAGTCGAATTCCATCCGGATGTTTGTCAGGATCACCGCCAGCATTTCTAAAAAAGTATTCCAATTTTCTACAGTTTTTTCATCTTGACGTTTTAATTGTTCAAAAAAGCTGTGCAGAGAGTCGCTTTGGTTGCTGGAGAGAAGGGCGTCGATAGAACAGTAGGCTGCGGCGCACCCTCTTTTTCCGCATTCACATTGCCGGCCGCCCAGGGATATAATGGAATGGCCAAAACCGCCTGCCTTATAGTAGTCTCCGCGGAAGAAGCCTCCGTTCGTATATATAGCGCCGCCGACGGTATAGCCGAGATAAAGATATACCAGATCCTTGGTATCGCTGTTGATCTCAGAACGGGCGGCAGCGGTATCGGCGCGTTCGAAATATACGGGATCTGTGATGTTGGAAGAAAAGTTACGAAGATCCAGGTTGGATACGTGTAACGCGTGGGACCTAAGAAGTATATTTAGATCCAAATTCACCGCTCCAGGAGTTGCAATGCCGATTCCTGTAAGCTTACAGTCAGAAAGAGACTTGGATTCCCGGCATTTTTCAATGAAAGAATATATTAAGGTGCCAAGGTTCGTATAATAATCCCGATTATTGAAGTAATGCATCGGATATTGTTCGTAGCCTAGCAAATCTCCGTTAAAATCAACCATGGCGCAGCGTATCTTGCTTTTGGTAATTTCGGCTCCTACAGAACAGTAGGAAAGAGGTTTGATTGCCAGCATCTTTGCCCTTCTTCCGCCTGTCGAATTAAATTCACCAACTTCACATAAGCGATTCTCCTCGAGTAATTCCGTAACATTTTGCAGAACTGTGGGCATACTGTATCCTAGCGATGCAGACAGTTCCTGACGCGAGGAGTTCTCGTGATTCATGATATAAGATAAGATCCGGAATTTGGTTTGATATTTGACATCTTCATTTTTTGTCTTCATGATTCGGTTCTCCTATATGAAAATTATTCTTTTATTATATCTTTTGTAAAAGTATATTAAAATGTTTCGTTCAAAATGTCAATTGAAAAATATTATTTTTGATAAAATAAAGAATATTTCCACACAAAACCAATATTATATAAAAAGTTAGATAAAACTATTGACAAAAGTATAAATAAAAGATATTATAAAACAAAATAAAAAGAAAATGCAAAAAGGAGGAAGAAAGGATGAAGAAATGTACGGCTATATTATTGACGACCGGCATGATAGGGGTATTGCTGGCAGGCTGCGGGGGATCAAAGCCGGAGGAGACAAAAGGAAGTGAGTCAGAAAAAAGTGATAAGGTATATGAGATTAAGCTTACTTCTAACGACGCGACTACGACAGTCTGGATGGAAAATATGCAAAAAGCCAGCGACGCGATAAGAGAACAGACAGACGGAGGCGTAGATATTCAGATCTACGGCAATGGTGAAATGTTAGTGGGAGATGCAGGCCTGGAGGCTGTTATGAGCGATGCCGCGGTATTTTATTTCGCAGACCCGAATAATTATGGGGACTATGTACCGGAATGGAATACGATTTGCGCGCCATATCTATGGGATAACTATAAGACGGTAGAAGCGTTCACTCAGACAGATTCTATGAAGAAGATTAACGAAAAGGCTCAGGGTGCGAACGTACACGCGGTAGGAGACTCCTTTTTTGTAGTCGGGACCAGAGGGGTTATGGCGAATAAACCGGTTGCCGCATTGGAGGATATGAAGAAGCTGACGCTGCGGGTGCCTAATTCTACGATTTATACGAAGACCTTCGAGGCGCTGGGATGTAATTATCAGGCTATGGATATGTCCGCGACCTATAATGCATTGGAAACGGGGATGATCGACGGATGTGAGAATACATCCGGGAACTTTGTAAATAATAAAATTGCGGATTCTATTTCTACGCCTTATTATTCGCTGACCAATCATATGGTCTGTGTAGTAGCCCTATGCTGCGGACAGGGATATTGGGATACCCTTCCGGCAGAGTATCAGGATATTATAACAAAAGAATTTGGAAAATGTATTGCGGAAAGTAATGAGACAGTAGGAAATAATGAAGAAGAAAACCGTAAAAAACTGGAGGATTCAGGAGTTGAGATCGTTGAGATTGAAGATTTATCAGCTTTTAAGGATGCGGTTCTTCCGTATTGTGAGACGCTGGAAGGATGGAATGAGATCTCCTCGGAGGTTAATAACCTTAAGGAATAGCGGCGTATCTGAGGAGGAATTTGGATGAAAGAGCCTGTAGTAGTAATAGACAAAATAATTAATGCAATAGGCGCGGCGATGCTTCTTTTCATGATCGGGTTATCTGCATTTAATATCGCCTGTAACTGGTTAACGGGTAAGCGGTTCGGGCAGGTGGAGGA
>CANODD010000255.1 GCA_947564705.1 uncultured Dorea sp.
GCATATCTGCTTTCCGCATATCCGCTTTCACCGTATGCATTCTCAGAATGGCTGCCGTCTGTACGGCCGTCTTCAGCGGTACTGTTCTCCGCGCGCGGTTCTTCGTTATGGACCGGCTGATCTTTTCCCTTCTTCTTAAACCGCTGCATGAAATAAGCTCTCCATCCATGGGGTTTCTCTGCCTGATTCTCTGGTTTTTCTTCCTGTCTTTCTCCCTTTTTGTCTTCGCTCTCCATGCTCTCTATCTCTTCCAGAAGTTTCTCAATCGGTTCTCTCTCCTCTGCAGAAATATCATTCCCCGCCGGTTCTTCCTGCTGTGTCTGGATTTGCTGATTCGGATCGTCATATCCGGCCGGTTCATACACTTGTGCCGGCTGTTCTTCCCTATGCTCCTCTTCCAGGTGTTCTTCCAGTTTCGGAAGTTCGCCGGTTGCTCTCTCTATCATCTCGTCCAATTCTTTATGTATATCAACCAGTTCGCCTATCGTAATATCTCTCTCATGTGATACGGCAGCCGTCTTATCTTTACCTGTTCCTTCTGTTTCGTCATTTCCGGACTCCTCCGGCGCCGCTTCTTCCGATTCCTTAACGCCTTCCCCGGCTGCCTCTCCCTCCGGCTGCCTTTCCGGTGCTTCTTCTGTCTGATGATCCGCCTGCTCCAGACCCTTTTCAGATATTTCTTCTGTCTGTCCTCTCACTGCGTCCGTCAACGGTTCTTCCGTCTTCTCGGCAGACAGACTGTCCCCAAGAATATCCAGCCGGAACGGGCATCCCAGGATCTCTGCAATCATACGCATATCCTGTTCCTGAAAATTATCTCTTCCAAGTCTCTGCGTCAGATTCTGCCGGGACATTTTCTTCTTCGTACGTATCTCAATCTTCTTGGCCAATTCTTTGATTGTCATATTCTTACGGCTCAAAACAATCTTAACCTGCTCACCAAATGTTAAATCCTGCATTGCTTAACCTCCCTACTAATTCGGAGCTCTTTGTAAACTTATTAGTTTCCAGGTAAACCCTGTTTTTTCCCCTCAGACTATTCTAACAAATACTTAAATGTCCGTCAACATCTGTTTCTGATTCAAATCCCGGACCGTATCGACATCTAATTTCAAGAATTTCCTGTCATATGTCAAAATTCCGTTTACTTCTTCCTCCACATCCGACAACTGCGTATATATTACGGCAGACAATCCTTTCTCAATATTAGGAAGCACACTTTTTTCAATCAGCCCTCTGTACCCCTTCGTCAGTTCTTCCGGCTTTCGATAGATGCGGTACCCATAGATCTTTCTATACATCCGATGCTCCGGCACACTCAGAGAATACCCTCCATATTCACTCAGTACCGTCACACGATCCTGCGGAATGATCTCCAACGGGAAGAAATAATTATGGATACTCCTCATATCTCCTCCTCCCTGATCAAACCATCCGCTTGCCTGGTCAATCAGCCTGGTATCGTCTTCCTCTCTGGCAATCTCTGTCACCTCACCGGCATGAAACTGCCCCCATCCCTCATTGAAAATCACCCATGTCACAATGGACGGATGACCATACAGGCGTCGGATCGTCTCCTTCATCTCAGAAACAAATTGCTTTCTTCCGCGTTCATCCCGCCTTCTAAGAAGCCACAGCATAGAATCCGGCATATGTAGATGGAAATATTCCATCGCTGTCGCCAAATACGTCACATACCAGGAACGGTAAGACCTTCCGCCGTTCACCATATCCTGCCATACCAGCATCCCCAGCCGGTCGCAATGGTAATACCATCTCTGGGGCTCGATCTTCAGATGCTTCCTCAGCATATTAAATCCCAGCGCTTTCATCATCTGGATATCATAGATCATTGCTTCATCACAAGGCGGCGTATATAATCCTTCCGGCCAATACCCCTGATCTAGAACCCCTCTTTGAAAGTAAGGCCGGTTATTCAGATATATTCTGGGGATCCCCTCTTTATCTCTCTCCACATGAACCTTCCGCATGGCGGCATAACTCCCGGCAGAGTCTGCTCCCGCACAAACCCTGATATCATATAAGAACGGATCCTCCGGACTCCATGCATGGAGCTTCCCCGTCGATATCAGGAGCTCTTCTCCGGCATTTCCTTTCACCCGGACCGGCTTCATTCCGTCCGATGATACAGTGACCTCCACCTTTACAGGCTGCACTGAGCCGCCGTCCCTAACCAGGACTTTGATACGGAATGCTTTCTCGTCATAGAGCGGCGCGGCAACTATGTCTGTAATATACACATCCGGAACCTTCTCCATCCATACCGTCTGCCATATACCGCTCTGCGCGGTGTAGAACATACCGCCTCTGCGCAGTTTCTGCTTTCCTCTGGCATAATAAAATGCATCGCTGTAATCCCGCACCTGAATCAGGACCTCATTCTTTTCATCCCGCAGGGCATCCGTCACATCCACGGTAAACGGCAGATAACCGCCGAGATGCCGCGCCGCCCTCTTTCCATTCACATACACCACAGCATACTGGTCTACCGCCCCAAAATGCAGCAGCCACCTCTTTCCATCCTCAGCTTTTACCTCATCCGGCAATTCCCTGTGATACCACAGCGTTTCCGCCGGCTGAAGCTGCCTGTTCACTCCTGACAGAAATGCTTCCGGAGAAAAGGGAACCAATATCTTTCCGTCATAACTTCTCGGACGTCCTTTCTCAATCGTAATCGCGTAATCCCAGAGACCGTTCAGATTCACATAACTGTCCCTTTTAAGCAGGGGCCTGGGGTATTCCTCCAGCACGTGTTCCTTATCCACCTGATCCGCCCATCTTGTCTTCAACTGCCTCATCTTCGCACCCTCCCTCTCACAATCTCCGCCAATGTATCCTTTTACAATTCCAGCACATACAACCGTCTGTCAATTTCCCTGTCTGTCGTACAGACCGCTATCCCTGCGTCTGCGCCCTCTCTTTTGTATTCCTGATAATAATATTCCTGCGGATACTCTCCGGGCTTTCGTATCAGGACCGGTCTTTCTCCTTCCCTCCACCCGATCTCAAAAGACTGTATATCCAACGCCATCCCCTGACGCGTCGCTTTCATAAAGCTCTCTTTCAGAACCCAGTAGCGGTAGAATAACTGCGCCCTGTCTTTTTCATCTTTTCCCATAATATGCTCATACTCACTCCGGCAAAAGAATCTTCGTGCCACCGGTTCCCGAAATTCTTTCACTTCCTCCAGGTCGCACCCCACCTTCGCCGTATTATCGTCGCTGAAAGCACACAAAACATAATTTCCGGAATGTGAAAGGTTGTAAACGGTGTCCTCCGGCAGATCATATTTTCGGCGGACATGCTCCCATAGACTCCACACGCCAATACTCTGCGCCCTTCCTCTGGCAAACCTGTAGCGATCCGCCTTCTCCTTCCGCCAGGCAGGCGCTTTCTGATAGTATCGTCTATACGTTTCTTCTATTAATAACGGAGTAATATCCGCAAACCAGACCTGAACCATTCTTTTTTCCCTTCTTATATCTATTTTCGTTAAAATACATCATTACATAATTACCGTTTATATTGTAACATATTTTAGGAAAAAGTGTTGACAACTGTTTTTTTGTGCTGTAAGATTATTTTGATTTCACACTTTAAACAACTAAAATTTTACAGTGCGAATAATATTACATCTCAGGAGGATGACATAATATGATCATTGTACTAAAACAACGCGCAACACACGATGATCTCACCCGTGTGGAGCAGATGATAAAGAGACGGGGACTGGATACCCATATCGTCGAAGGTTCCGAGATGACGATCATCGGATGTATCGGAGATACCACACAGATTGATTCCAAATTATTTGAAGTGGATTCTGCCGTAGATAAAGTCATGCACGTCCAGGAACCCTACAAACTTGCAAACCGGGCGTTCCATCCGGAGGACTCAATCATAGACGTTTCCGGTGTCAAAGTAGGAGGCGGCAGCCTTGCCCTGATCGCAGGTCCCTGCTCCGTTGAATCTTATGAACAAGTCCTGGAAATCGCAAACGCAGCCAAGGCTTCCGGCGCGAATCTCTTAAGAGGCGGCGCTTTCAAACCCAGAACCAGCCCCTATTCTTTCCAGGGAATGGGCGTCGACGGACTCGACATCCTATGTAAAGTCAGGGAAGCGACCGGTCTGCCCATCGTAACGGAATTAATGTCGCCGGAACATCTGGATCTCTTTAATGAGAAA
>CANODD010000256.1 GCA_947564705.1 uncultured Dorea sp.
CTGCTGATCGATCCTATCTACAAACGGTTTTATATAACTGGACTGCCCCTTATCCGATACCAAGATTCCCTGAGGACTGGCAGATATTACAACATCATGAAGTCCCATCGCCAGAACCGGGATATCCAGTTCATTAATGATATGGACATTCTTACAATTCTCATTCATCCGGGCGTCCCCTATCATACTGCCGTCCATAGCTTCTGTCAGAGTATTCCAGGTTCCAAGATCTTTCCACTGTCCGGCGAAGCGCATAACACGGACACTTTTCTCCTTTTCCACAACCGCATAATCAAAGCTGATCTTTGTAAGCCTTTCATATTGGTCAAACAAATCCTGATAGTCTTCAAAATCAATCTGTCTATGCGCCTCATCCATAAGATATCCAAGCTTACAGGCAAACACGCCGCCATTCCATAACGCCCCCTGCCGGATATAGTTTCTGGCAGTGTCTGCATCCGGTTTTTCCTTAAAAACAGACACCTTACTGATCTCTTTCGCACTCTCAGGGATAATGTATCCATACTTCTCACTGGGATAAGTCGGTTCAATGCCAAGAAGCACAAGCTTCGAACCTCCTTCATCTGCAAGTTCCCCCAGCCTTTTCAACGCTTCAAAATATTCTCTGTCCACATAAGGGTCAACCGGGCATATCACCACGGATTCTTCACGCGGTATCCCCTGCACGTCGATCAGATAAGCCGCTGCCAGAACAATCGCCGGAAATGTATCCCGCCGGCACGGCTCGACCGATATCCCGATTTCCGTTCCCAACTGGTTATAGATCGTCGAAACCTGTGTCCGGGATGTCGCTATCGTGATTCTCGCATCCGGATCCACGATCCGAATCTGCCGGTATACTCTCTGAAGCATGGATTCATAGGTTCCCTCTTCTGTCTCAAATATCTTAATGAATTGCTTGGAGCGGACATCATTTGATAACGGCCAGAGACGCTTTCCCGAGCCTCCGGACAATAATATAGTATTCATATATCATACTTCCTTATCTTAAAAATGCTGATTCTTATTAAAGCCGCTGGCTGACATGACTTAATATTCTGACTTGACATTTTTCAAAAAGTCTTTATATGCAAGACGGATTCCGTCCCTAAGTTCCGTCTTATAAGTCCATCCCAGCCCCTTCGCCTTTGAAACGTCCAGCAATTTCCGCGGCGTACCGTTGGGTTTCGAGATATCCCAGCGTATCTCACCGGCATAACCGACGATACCGGCAACCAGTTCCGCCAAGTCCTTAATGGTAATCTCCTTCCCCGTCCCGGCGTTCACTGTCTCATTACCGCTGTAATGATTCATCAGGAACACGCACAGCTCCGCCAGGTCCTCCACATACAGGAATTCCCGCAGGGGCGAGCCGTCCCCCCAGCAAGTAACATACGGGGCATCTGCTTCCTTCGCCTCATGAAATCTCCGGATCAGGGCAGGCATAACATGGCTGAAAGCGGGATGGTAATTATCATTGGGACCGTATAGGTTCGTCGGCATAATGCTGATATAATCCGTACCATATTGGCGGTTCAGGAATTCACAATACTTAAGACCGGATATCTTCGCCAGGGCATATGCCTCATTGGTCTTCTCAAGTCCGCCCGTCAAGAGATAACTTTCTTGTATCGGCTGGGACGCCATGCGCGGATATATACAGGATGAGCCAAGAAATTCTAACTTCCTGCATCCGTTCTTCCACGCCGAATGGATCACATTCATCTCAAGAAGCATATTTTCATACATAAAATCAGCCAAAGCCTCCTGATTCGCCGCAATACCTCCAACCTTAGCCGCCGCCAGGAAGACATATTCCGGCTTCTCCCTTTTAAAAAAATGTTCCACTTCATTCTGACGGCAGAGGTCAAGCTCCCCGTGCGTACGGAGAAGCAGATTCTTATATCCCTGCCGCTTCAGTTCCCGGACTATGGCGGAACCTACCATACCGCAGTGTCCGGCCACGTAGATTTTCGAATTCTTTTCCATGTTTAACCCATTCCTTTACATTTTCCTGTCTGACTAGTGCTCCATCCAGTCAGAAATCCTGCTCATGGACACCCACTCTCTTCATATCATGCGTAACCATAATACGGACCAATTCCTCAAACGATGTCTTTGTCGGATTCCACCCAAGTTTTGTCCGGGCTTTCGCCGGATCCCCCCATAGATTCACAACATCCGTAGGGCGGTAGAACTCCGGCGAGACCTCAACAAGCACCCTTCCGCTGCTCTGATCGATTCCTTTCTCATCCATGCCTTCTCCCTGCCATTCCAATTCAATTCCCGCGTAATGAAACGCCAGCCAGGCAAACTCACGGACTGAATGTTGAATACCGGTGGCGATTACATAGTCCTCCGGTTTCTCCTGCTGCAGCATCAGCCACATGCACTCCACATAATCCTTCGCATAACCCCAGTCACGGAGACTGGAAAGATTCCCCAGATAAAGCTTGTCCTGCAGCCCTTGCGCGATACGCGCCGCTGCAAGAGTAATCTTCCGGGTAACAAATGTCTCCCCGCGGCGTTCCGATTCATGGTTGAACAGAATCCCGTTGCAGCAGAACATCTTGTAAGCCTCCCGGTATTCTTTTATAATCCAGTAGCCATACTGCTTGGCAACTGCATAGGGACTATAAGGATGAAAATGTGTCGTCTCACTTTGCGGCGCTTCTTCGACCTTCCCGTACAACTCAGACGTAGACGCCTGATAGATTCGGCAGGTATCCGAAAGTCCGCACAACCGGACTGCCTCCAACAGGCGCAGTACTCCGGTTGCCGCTACATCCGCCGTATATTCCGGCACGTCAAAGCTGACCTGCACATGGCTCTGCGCCGCTAAGTTATAGATCTCATCTGGGTGAACCTTCGCTATGATCGACATCAGACTCATGGAATCACCAAGATCGCCGTAATGCAGATGAAAATCCGTGCGGTTCTCCAGATGCGCAATCCGTTCCCTGTAATCTATGGAAGAACGGCGGATCATGCCGTGTACTTCATATCCCTTTTCCAACAATAACTCCGCAAGATAGGAGCCGTCCTGCCCGGTGACTCCCGTAATAAATGCTCTCTTTGACATACGTTCCTCTCTTTATCTTTTATGCTTGATTTTTATGTTTGATGTTTTACGCTTGATTTTTTATGTTGATGTTTTACGCTTGATTTTTATGCTTGATTTTTTATGTTTGATGTTTCATGCTTTATGTCTGATTTTTTACGTTTGATGTTTTATATTCGATTTTATGCTTACTTAAAGATTAAAACTGCAGCTCATGGATAGCCTGCAGCGTCTCCCCATACGGCCTGTCCTTGCCAAACAGCAGTGTGGTGCCAAGTACGAATCCCGCCACGCCCTTGGGTGCATATTCCATTATCTTATCGGCGCTGCAGGCTCCGTCCCAGTAGATCTCAAAATCCATATCTTCTTTCAGGGCTAACAGCTTTGTGATCTTCTTCCCCACATAGGGCAGATACATCTGGCCGGCATTCCCTGGGTTCACCGACATTACCAATACCTTTTTTACGATACGGAGCATCTCCATTACGGTCTCTACAGAGGTTCCCGGGTTGATGGCGATACCAGGTATCATCCCGGCGTTGATAATACTCTGCAGGGTCGTGGACGGATGATATTCTGCTTCCGGATGAATGTAAACCGTATCTCCTTCCCGCAGATTCTTCAGAAATAATTGAATACGGTTATTGGGATGCTCTATCATAAGATGAACGTCCAGCGGTTTCTCTGCCATACCGGCTATGTAACGCATATCATTCAAGGACATCGCAAAATTCGGGACATACCGACCGTCCATGATATCGATGTGAAAGGAATCAATACCGCCCTCTTCTAAATTCTTTACTTCTTTTTCCAGATTTCCAAAATCGGCACACATCATGGATGCCATAAGTTCAAATTGCATATATTACCTCATTTTCTATATTCATACCAAAAACCTGCATCCGGCATGCTTGATATTGAGATTTTTATGATTATACATAAAATACAATGTACACAACGATTCCCCCATATATCCTATGTATCTGTCGGAGCGCTCGTTTCCCCGCGGTATACTAAGACTCTCCGTCCTTTCTAAAACAGGGAAAAGCCAGTTACAGTATTCAAGCAGCACTTCCCTTCGTGCCAGCACAATATTATAATTATACATATACTCTCCCCTAAGTATTCTGGGAAACT
>CANODD010000257.1 GCA_947564705.1 uncultured Dorea sp.
CACCGGCGGGCATTTGTCCGGCCGCACAGGCGTGATCCGCTCTACCATATCCGCGATCCGGCAGGGATTATCGATCACGACCTCCCGGGCTTTCGCGGAGCCAAGATACTCGAATTCCTCCAACATCTCATCCGTCGTACGCAGAAACAGCGGCGACTGCTTGTCTGCATCACCGAATCCCTTTCCTGCCATGATGATCCGGCGGTATACCTCGTCCCCCGGGTCCATAAAATGTACGTCGCAGGTTCCTACTACCGGCTTGTTAAACCGCTCCCCTAATTCCACGATTTTCCGGTTCAGCTCCTTTAGATCTTCTTCATTCTGAACCTTTGTTATCTTCTCGCTGTCGATCATGAACCGGTTATTCCCAAGAGGCTGGATCTCCAGATAGTCATAGAAATTCACGATCTTCGCAATCCGCTCCTCCGACTTCTCGTTCAAAAGCGCCTGATAGAGTTCTCCCGCCTCGCAGGCGCTTCCCACAATCAGCCCCTCTCTGTACCTGGAAAGCTCGCTCTTTGGAATTCTCGGCCTGCGGGCATAATATTCCAGATGAGATTTGGACACCAACGTGTAGAGATTCACTCTGCCCACCTCATTCTTCGCAAGAATGATCACGTGATATGTCGGCAGCTTCCTGACCGCATCCGCATTGTTGGAGCCAAACTGATTCAGCTTCATAAGATCCGTAATGCCCTGCTCTCGAAGCATCTCGATAAACTTTACGAATATCTCTGCCGTCGCCCCGGCATCATCCACCGCGCGGTGATGATTCTCCAAAGAGATATGAAGGGCGTTCGCCACAACATTAAGCTTGTATTTGGACAGGGTCGGAAGCAGGATTCTCGCCATTGCAACCGTATCCACATATGTAAAATCCGGCATGATGTCCTGGTATCTGCAGTTCTGCTCGATGAAACCTACGTCAAAGGACGCGTTATGCGCCACCAGCGCCGCATCCCCGATAAATGCAAGGAAATCCGGAAGTACAGTCTCGATATCCGGCGCTTCTAAGACCATCTCATCGGTAATACTGGTAAGCTGTGTGATCTGAAAGGGAATCGGTACTTTGGGATTGACAAAGGAGCTGAACTTCTCCGTGATCTTCCCCTTTTCCACCTTCACGGCGCCGATCTCAATAATCTTGTCTTTCACCGGGCTGAATCCGGTCGTCTCAAGATCGAATACCACATAAGTACCATTCAGAGACTGTCCCTTCTCATTTACCGCCACATCCGTCAGATCATCCACCAGATAACCTTCCACACCATAGATCACCTTAAACGGATCGTCCTTATCCAGTGACTCAATGTAATGGTTCGCATCCGGGAATGACTGCACCACGCCATGATCCGTGATCGCCAGCGCCTTATGCCCCCAGTCGTGGGCTCTCTTTAGCAGATCCTTCACCTCTGTCACGCCGTCCATGTCGCTCATCTTCGTATGACAATGAAGCTCCACCCTCTTCTTCGGCGCGGTATCTTTCCGGGATTCCGTAAAATCACTGATCTTTCGGATGCCCGCCACCGACGAGATCACCAGCTCCCCGTCGAATTTATCGATATTCGTCACGCCTTTGATCTTCAAAAAAGCCCCTGGCTTCACCTCGCTTAAGATATCCGGAAGACGATCATTCTGCATGAACAATTTAATCGTAATCGTATCCGTGAAATCCGTCACGGAAAAGATAACGATCGTCTTCTCGTTACGGATCTCACGGGTATCAAAACTAATCACCTTCCCGCGGAAGGTGATCTCACCCATCTCACCTACAACCTGGGAGAGCTCTATCGGATCATCGTCAAAATCACGGCCATAGACCAGATTCGGATCATCGGAAGACTTTCCCCAGCCGCCTCTTTGCGAACCTTTTGAGAATCTCTTCGCTCCTCCAAAGGACTTATCGGATTGAGACGCCCTGCCGCCGGACTTCCGGGAAGTTCCCTCTTTGGATGCGTCGCCGGAAGCGCCCTTTAATATACCGGCTTTCTGACCTCCTGCGTTCTGCCCGGACACCCCGGCGCCGATCTCTTCTTTCTTCTCCGGCGGATACTCCTCCCCTGCTGCCCGCTCTTTCTGTGTCGCCGCATTGTTCTTAAGGATCTCTTCTACTTCCTGCTTCAGTTTAACGTCGTTATATTTTAAAGCGCTCTCCTTCGGCTTCTCATACTGTACTTTTATCTCAATCGGCCGGCAGAACCTATGGCGGAATACATCCGTCAGATAGGTCGTGATCGCTTCTTTTTTCCCCTGTGCTACGATCGAATCCCGAAGCGTAAGGCACAGGATATTCTCATCTTCAAACTCATAACTGGAACTCTGAAGCATGCTGCGCTCCACCACGCTGCGCCGGTCAAGCTCCAGCAGGAAACTGTCAAAATATTCATCCATCAGGTTTTCTGGAGTATACTGTTCGGACAAGTCATACCGCTCTTTCACCTCTACCTGTATATAGCTGCGGCCGAACAACTGCTCCTTGAGCCTGCGCTCTATCTCATAGACACATTTCTTCCTGAGGAGATGCCTGCAGCACAGGTGTACTTTGATAAAATCCCGGTCAGAATTCGTTGTCACCTTGCTGACCTCCACTCCCTCGAACATGCGGCGGAGCTCATCGTCTACTTTCAGTGTAGGAAATACTTCAAAGAATGGTTTACTCATTCCAATTCAACAACTCCTGTCTCAATGTCTCTAACAACTGATCTTCTCTTACCTTCTTCACGATCTCGCCTTTCTTGATCAGCAGACCTTCGCCGATACCGCCTGCGATGCCGATATCGGCCTCCTTCGCCTCCCCCGGTCCGTTCACCACGCAGCCCATAACAGCCACCTTGATATCCAGCGGAATATCTGCGACCATCTGCTCCACCTGATTTGCAAGACCGATCAGATCAATCTTCGTCCTTCCGCAGGTTGGACAGGACACCACCTCGATACCGCCCCTCCTAAGCCCCAGCGTCTTAAGAATCAGTTTCGCGGACTTGATCTCTTCCACCGGATCTCCTGTCAGGGATACCCGAACCGTATCACCGATTCCCTGATTCAGAATCAGCCCCAATCCGACCGAAGACTTGATATTTCCTGCCAGAAGCGTGCCCGCTTCCGTAATGCCTACATGAAGAGGATACGGACACTCCCTGGCAATCAGTTCATGCGCTTTTACGCACATCATAACATCCGATGATTTGATACTGACCACCAGGTTGTCATATCCCATTCTCTCGATCATATGTACCTTATCCATGGCGCTTTCCACCAGTCCCTCTGCTGTCACGCCGCCATATCGCTCCACCAGGGACTTCTCCAAAGATCCGCTGTTGACCCCTACCCGGATCGGCACACGGTATTCCTTCGCCTTATCCACTACAGCCTGTACCCTGCTCTCATCCCCGATGTTTCCCGGGTTGATCCTGATCTTGTCCGCCCCGTGCTCAATCGCCGCAACAGCAAGCCGGTAATCGAAATGAATATCTGCCACCAACGGAATATGAATCTTCTCCTTGATTCCTGCAATCGCCTGCGCCGCTTCCATCGTCGGCACGGCGCAGCGGATAATCTCGCACCCTGCTCTCTCAAGCGCAAGTATCTGCGCTACTGTCTCTTCCACATCTTCCGTCTTCGTATTCGTCATAGACTGAATCGCGACAGGACTCCCTCCCCCGATCACAACATCCCCGATCCGAACCTTCCTCGTCTCATCTCTATACATACCTCTCACTACTCCTTCCTTCTCTGAGAATATTCCGTCCGCATAATTACAACCGTCTCAACATGATTACTTCCGTTGATACTCTCTTAAGTTATCCATTATTTTTCTCCTCTTTTACAGCTGATCAAAACAAGATATTTTCCTATACCGTATATAATAATTTCTGAAAATCCTAATTATTAATTTCACTTCCTAATCCCGGTAGATTATTTAAATTTACCGCTTCCAAAGTCTGCAACTGCTGCACCGCCAACTGCCGAAGCAATTTCATTCTTTCCTTTTGGTCTTTCCCTTGATTAATTAATACAGCATTATAGCTTTCCAAATTTGCAAGTACAAGTAATTGATTCAACGTTGCTACATCCCGCATATTTCCTTTTACAGTCGGATTTTCATCTTTCCACTGCTTAGATGTTTTTCCAAACAGAACCACATTTAACATATCTGCCTCATTAGCATATGTATAAGCTATCTGTGCAGGAGTTA
>CANODD010000258.1 GCA_947564705.1 uncultured Dorea sp.
GGTTCGGCGGCTCCAACGCCAGATAGTAATCTACCAGGATCTCTCCCTTGGCGACCTCTTCACCTTTGATCTTGATCACATACTGATTCGTATTAAGGCTTGAGCTGTCGCGCAGCCGGATAGACGGAATTACAAGCCCCATCTCCTGGGCGTACTGCCGTCGGAAGATAACGATACGGTCGATCATCCGCCCGCCGCTCGCCTCATCCACAAGAGGGATCAGGCTGTAACCAAACTCCATCTCGATAGGCTCTACCGAGATCAGAGAGTATACACTGTTGATATCTTTGAAATCGTCTTCCTCGGCCATCTGCTCCGGTTCCATAGGTCCCATACCGCCCGCCGCCATAGGTCCCTGCTCCGGAACCGCCGCGAATCCTTCCATGCGCCGCATAAGATAGAATCCGCCTAACATCATAATAAGCGCGATAACGGCTAACTGGAACTTGGGCATTCCCGGAACTGCCAAAAGGATCGCCAACACGCCGCCCGCGATCATGATCGCTTTCGGCTGTGCCGAGAACTGTCTTGTTACATCTATATTCAGGCTGTCTTCCGCAACCGCACGGGTTACGATCATACCTGTCGCCGTAGAGATCAGAAGCGCCGGTATCTGGGATACCAGGCCGTCACCGATCGTAGCGATGGAATACACCTGAAGCACTTCCGTGAATCCCATGTTTCCCTGGACCATACCGATTACACAGCCTCCCAGGAAATTGACTGCCGTGATGATCAGGGACATGGTAGCGTCTCCCTTGACGATCTTCGTGGCACCGTCCATGGAACCATAGAAGTCGGCTTCCTTCTGGATCTTATAACGTCTCGCTTTCGCTTCCTCTTCCGTAATCAGTCCGCTTCCAAGGTCCGCGTCAATGGCCATCTGCTTACCGGGCATAGCGTCCAACGTAAATCTTGCCGCTACCTCAGCCACACGTTCCGCGCCCTTCGTGATAACGAGGAACTGAACCAATACGATAATCAGGAATATGATAACGCCGACAACTACATTTCCCTGGAGAACAAAGTCTCCCATAGACTGAATTACCTGTCCCGCCGTACCGGAATTACTTAAGATACTTCTTGTGGAGGAAATATTGATTCCGATACGGTATAAGGTCGTAATAAGAAGCAAAGATGGGAAGATGGAGAATTCCAACGCCTCTTTAATGTTCATGCTGACCAACAGAATAATCAGAGATATCGCAATATTCAGTATAATCATAACGTCCAATAAAAAAGGACTTAACGGTATGATCAACAGCAGTACGATCATAACTACGATCAATGATACCGCGTTATTCAATATATTCTTCATCTTCTACACCAACTTTTTATTCATTCGGAATACCTCAACGAGGATCTCCGCTACCACTCCATAATATTCCGCCGGAATCTGTCCGCCCAGCGGGGTTGAAGCATAGATTCCTCTCGCAAGCGGTTTGTTCTCGATCACCGTAACCTTGTGCGCCTCGCCGATCTCCACGATCTTAAGCGCGATCAAATCCTGCCCCTTCGCGATCACGACAGGCGCGTTGTCCTTATCGATATCGTATCTGAGCGCCACCGCGTAGTGCGTAGGGTTACGGATGATAACGTCCGCATCCGGCACCGCCTGCATCATCCTGCTTCTTGCCATACTCTGCTGCAGACTCCGGATCTTACCCTTGATCTTCGGGTCTCCTTCTGTCTGCTTATACTCTTCCTTGACTTCCTCTTTCGTCATCTTGAGGTTCTTCTCATAAGACCATCTCTGGTAGAAATAATCGAATCCCGCGATCGCGGCGAAGACCATAGCCACCTTCAGAACCATGCTCATAATCTCTTTCAGGACATATGCCGCGGACGAAAGCGGATCAATATCCATCATCTGCGCGATTACCACGATCTCATCCTTCAAGATCCCGTACAGGATCACCCCAAGAATAATGATCTTGATCACCGCTTTCAGCAGCTCTACAACCTGCTTAACGGAGAACATATTCTTGATCCCCTTGAGCGGATTCAGTTTGCTGAGTTTGAATTTCAAAGGCTTCGTCGTGACGTTGAACCGGGTCTGTATACCGGTCGCGACCACTCCGATGGCCAAGCTTATCACCCCCAGCGGAAAGATACATTTTGATAAAACAGTAACTGCTTTCATACCAAGCATCTGCAGATTACCCAGCGATAATTCTTCTATGCTTTCCACCGCCGATATCTGGAAGATCATCGTATCTCTCAGCGACTCATAGATCACCGGAAACAACATCTGCAGACAGTAGAAACACCCGATAAGCGAAGCGACCGCGATTACGTCTTTACTCGACGCGACATTACCTTCCTTGCGCTGGTCCCTCCGCTTCTTAGGTGTGGCTTTTTCGGTTTTTTCCTCTGACGCCAAAGGTGTTCACTTCCTTTTATAAGAATGTCAGTATTCCCTGGACCGTCTTCATCATCGTTGTCATAATCTTCTCTATAAAGCTGCCCGTCGGAGCAAAGAGAATAACCAGAAGCCCAAGGCCGACAATTAATTTCATCTGAATATTGATTACGAATATACTGATCTGCGGCACTACTTTGTTGAGAATCCCGACTCCTATCTCTACCAGGAACTCAGCCGCGATCATCGGAATCGCAAGTCTCACACCCATGGAAATACATTCCAGAAATATCTCTATAATCCGAAGGGATAATCCCTGGGTGATCACCATCCCCCCGTAAGGGACGATCTCCGCTGATGTCACCAATATCTTCATCAGCGCGTGATGGCCGTCAGCCGCGAAAAAGAGCAGCATAAGCCATGTCTGGAGCAGACTGCCCGTCACAGGCATCTGCGCGTTACTCTGGGGGTCATACACGGTAGCCATCGACAACCCCATCTGAAAATCTATGATATAGCCGGCAAAACTTACAATAAAAAAAAACAAATGCATGACAAACCCGACTACATACCCTATAAAAAACTCCCTAATCAGAAGCAGCATAAATTCAATCGTACTTCCGATCTCAAAAGCCTCCTCTATCGAGAATGAATAGATCATTAATGTCAGTATAAATATGAAACCAGCCTTTACCCGCGCCGGAATATTCCTTCGCCCCAGTACCGGATTCAATAAGACAAACCCCGTCATCCTCATCATGATCAAGGAAAATAATGTCAGCTGCGCGATATTACCGATTGCCATGTCATCACTCCCTACGTCAGCCCTGTATCAATCGGAACACCCGCGTGGTAAAATCCTGCAGCATCTCCAGCATGCGGTTGCCGCTGAAGACAAGGATAATACCGATCACCAGCAATTTGGGCACGAATGTGATCGTCTGTTCATGGATCTGTGTCGCCGCCTGTATAATCGAGATCAGGATACCTACCAGCATACTGATCACAAGCAGCGGGCCCGCAAGCTGGATCACCAATACAAACACATCATACATCAGATCTCCGACTTCTCCGTTTGTCATCTACACTATGCCCTCCTTACCGTCACGGTATATTAAAACTATTAACAATGCTTGAGAACAGCAATTCCCATCCGTTCACCGTTACAAACAACAACAGTTTGAACGGCAGAGAGATCATCGCGGGCGGCAGCATCATCATACCCATGGACATCAGCGTACTGGAAACGACGATATCAATCAGCAGAAACGGAATATATAATAAGAATCCTGCGCTGAATCCCCTCTTAAGCTCACTGGTCATAAAAGCCGGGATAACCACCGTCATGGGCAGATCCTGAACCTGCTCCACTTCCTCCGCGTCCGCCATATCGGCAAAAAGCTCAACCGTCCCTTTGTCTGTATTACTCAGCATGAATTCTTTCAGCGGGACCTGCGCCCTTTTGATCGCCTCCTCCTGTGTAATCTCCTGATTCTTATACGGTGTATATGCCTCCGTATTAATCTGTTTGATCACAGGATCCATAATATACAGCGTCAAGAATACTGCGATTCCTATCAGTACCATATTCGGCGGAGTCTGCTGAACACCCATGGCATTTCTCAGGAATGAAAGAATGATCACGGTCCTCGCAAAAGAGGTTACCATGACTAAAAGAGAGGGCAGAAGTGAGATGATCGTCAGTATCAGCAGCAGATCAAGCGTAGGAACCTGATTGCCATTCACATTGATCAATGAATCGTACACTACTTTCTACCTCCTCTTTTTCC
>CANODD010000259.1 GCA_947564705.1 uncultured Dorea sp.
TTTTTATCGCCTTGATGTATGAAAGCGGGTGCCGGGATGATGAAATACTGCACATAGATCGGAAGCCTGGCGCTGCAGGACATAAAAGGAGTAATCAGTATCGTCTTGAATCGGTCGTGTTTGTGTTCTAAGGCTCTGGAAGCCATAACTGCCGGAACGGAACAGCCGAAGCCAAGAAGAAGAGGAAGGAACGCCCGTCCGGACAGTCCAAGCCGGCTCATGATATCGTCCATTACAAAAGCAACTCGTGCCATATATCCACTGTCTTCCAGCAGCGCAAGAGCAAGAAACAGGATAAAGATATTTGGCAGGAATGTAAGGATGCCTCCGACGCCGGAGATGATTCCGTCGATGATCAGCGACCGGAGCATAGGACTTACATTCAGAGCGGTAAGCCCGGTCCCTGCATAGGATGAGAATTCCTCCAATGCGATCTCAAAATAACCTTTTAGCCAATCGCCGATTGTAAAAGTCAGAAAGAAGACCAATGCCATAATTCCGAAGAAGATTGGCAGGCCGAACCAACGATGAGTGAGGTAATAATCTATTCTGTCGGTTGCCTCCTCCTTTTTGGCTTTATTGACCAGAGTTTCTTCGATCACTTCCTCAATAAAATCATATTTCTGGTTAATGATATCCTTTTCATAACTGCGGTTGATGATTGAGTCAATATCGAGGGGATATTGGTTGGCGACAGTCTTATCCATCTCCAGATGTTTGATGGCGTACCAGCGATAGTTGGAAAGACCGGGATATCTTTCTTTTAATCGAAGTATGATTGTGTCGATCTTGTCTTCTATATCGTCTTCGTAAACCATGGCGTATTCATCATGGTGGTTATGTACGTGAGAGGAGGATTTGCCGGTATGGTGGTGGATGAAGGGACCTTGTTTGGTATATTGGCTATGGTGGGCGACGGCATGCATCAGAATGGATAGCCCGGAGCGCTTTCTTGCCGATACCGGTATGGCGGGGATGCCAAGCATCTCCGGAAGCCGGTGAAGGTCAATCTCCATTCCGCGTTCTTCTACGATATCCATCATGTTCAGCGCAAGCACCACGGGCTTGTTCAGTTCAATGAGCTGTAATGTCAGGTAGAGATTGCGTTCCAGGCAGGAAGCATCGACGACATTGACGATGACATCTACTTCATTGCTCATGATACATTCACGGGCTACGGTCTCCTCCATCGTATAGGAGGTTAAGCTGTAAGTGCCGGGGAGATCAATCAGCTTGAATTCCTGTCCCTCATAGAAGGTCTTCCCTTCCTTTTTCTCGACCGTTACGCCCGGCCAGTTTGCAACCTTTAGGTTGGCGCCGGTGAATGCATTGAAGAGAGTCGTTTTTCCGCAATTCGGATTCCCGATGAATCCGACGTTAATGGTATCGCTCATGATGCCTGTACCTCCGTAATCTCAATATGGTCCGCGATCCGTTTTCCGAGAGCAAAACGTGTGCCCCGAAATCTGGCGGTAAGAGATCCTTTCTTATCATTATTCAGTACTGTAATCAGAGAACCCTCTGTAAGACCCAGAGCCTGAAGCCGCCGTTCCAACTGTAATTCAATATCTATGGACCTGACACGGTAGGTCATATGATTCTGTCCCTGTTTTAGCGTCATATAGAATTCACCTCGTAAATGTTATTGATAATTATTATCTATTACATGTTTATCATAACACTATTTGACGGGAAAGGCAATGTGAAGTATACTGTTATTTACAAGTTTATGGGGAGAGTTGTCTTTGAAAGAAACGCCCTAGCGTACTGACACGTTCATAATCGAACTAACAGCGCCACTAGATGAACATGTCAGTGCACTAGTCTACAGGAGGATAAAGATGCAGTTATATTACTTTATGTTATATTTTTATGTATATGGATTTTTGGGATGGTGTACGGAGGTATGTTATGCGACCCTGCGGGAAAAGAGGTTTGTAAACAGAGGCTTTTTGAACGGCCCGATTTGTCCCGTCTATGGAGTGGGGGTCGGTATGGTCGTGTTCTTGCTGGCGTCCCAGGATTGGAGTCTCGTGTCGTTATACGTGGTATCTACAGGATTGGTTACGGCAATTGAAGGTATAACAGGGTATCTGATGGATAAGATGTTTCATCATAAGTGGTGGGATTATTCCGATCAACCTTTGAATATAGGAGGATATGTCTGTCTTTTGTTCTCGCTTGCATGGGGGATTGCATGCGTACTCATCGTGCGGGTGATTCATCCGATCATTTACAGAGGGCTTACGTGGATGCCGGTTACGCTCGGAATCGTGATTCTGAGTATCCTCAGCGCGGCGTTGTTTGCAGATGTGTGTACGACGACGGCAGGAATTATGAAACTGAATAAGAAGTTAGAGACGATGGAAAAGATTGCCATAGAACTAAAGGAGATTTCAAATCTGTTGGGTGAGAATCTCCATGAGAATGTCATGGAAACACTGGAACGTTCGGAAGAAGCAAGAATTCATTTAGATATGGCGGCGTCGGAGCTGCGGGAAAAATGGGGAAATATTTCGGATGAGAAGAAGGAATGGATGGAATTGAAGGATAAATATGCGGGATTGAAAAATAAGTATGATGAATTGTCGGAACGCAGCAGTCTGGTCACCCGAAGGCTTATCGAGGCATTTCCCCGGATGGAATCCCGGTTTTATAAGGATCACCTGACGGAATTGAAGAAATATATATGGAAAAAGTAACATAAAAGTTGCATCCGTAGGTTTATCTGTGGTAGAATACGACTTAACATTATGTCTATACATGTGCAGATATATGAAGTAGAAGAACAGGAGGTTATTGCGATGGGAATGACAATGACGCAGAAAATCTTGGCGGCTCATGCGGGTCTGGATTCCGTGACGGCAGGACAGCTGATAGAAGCGAAGCTGGATGTGGTTATGGCAAATGATATCACGGGACCTATGGCGCTGCCGATATTCAGGGAGATGGCCGAAAAGGTATATGATAAAGATAAGGTGGTTCTGGTTCCGGATCATTTTACTCCGAATAAAGACATCAAATCAGCGGAGAATTCTAAGGCGATCAGAGAATTTGCGAGAGAGCAAGGGCTTACCTGGTATTTTGAGCAGGGAAAATCAGGAGTAGAGCATGCGATTCTTCCGGAAGCCGGCGTTGTAGTAGGGGGCGAGTGTATTATCGGGGCAGATTCGCATACTTGTACATACGGAGCGTTGGGAGCGTTCTCTACCGGCGTGGGGACGACGGATATCGCCACAGGGATGGCAACCGGAGAACTCTGGTTCAAGGTTCCGAGCGCCATAAAGTTTGTGCTGACGGGGAAACCGGGCGCATATGTCAGCGGTAAAGATATCATCATCCATATCATCGGCAGGATCGGCGTGGATGGGGCTTTGTATAAATCCATGGAATTCACAGGCGACGGGATTGCACATCTTTCGATGGACGACAGGTTTACCATGGCGAACATGGCGATCGAAGCGGGAGCTAAGAACGGTATCTTCCCGGTTGACGAGAAGGCTGAAAGCTATATGAAGGAGCATTCGAAGAAAGAATATAAGATCTATGAAGCTGACGCGGACGCCGAGTATGACGAGGTGGTCGAGATCAATCTGGCAGAGGTACGCCCGACGGTTGCATTCCCGCACCTTCCGGGCAACGCGAAGACCATCGATGAGATCGAGGCGATGGAGCCGATTAAGATCAACCAGGTGGTGATCGGCTCATGCACCAACGGACGTATGGAAGATATGCGGAAGGCGGCAGCGATACTGAAAGGCAGGACGGTCCATCAGGACGTACGCGTGATGGTAATTCCGGCGACGCAGAAGATCTACAAACAGTGTATAAAAGAAGGTCTTCTGGATATCTTTGTAGACGCGGGATGCGCGGTGAATACGCCGAGCTGCGGCCCGTGTATGGGTGGCCACATGGGAGTAATGGCGGCAGGCGAGAAGTGTGTATCCACGACGAACCGCAATTTTGTCGGCCGTATGGGACATGTGGATTCCCTGATCTACCTTGCTTCGCCTGAGGTGGCGGCGGCAAGTGCTATTGCAGGCTGTATTGCGAATCCGGAGAAAGTAGGTGACAGATAATGCGAGCGACAGGACATGTATTCAAATATGGTGATAATGTAGATACGGATGTAATCAT
>CANODD010000260.1 GCA_947564705.1 uncultured Dorea sp.
TTCGTCACGGCAACCTTGAGGATATTGTAGATGACCAGACCGGCCGCCAGCAAGATCAAGACTCCCACCAGGACACACGCCGCCATCATAAAGGGGAATCCCTTATCTTCTCCTTCCCTCTCTTTCTTAACATAGTCAATGCCAAGTGCATTTAACAGGACCCAATTGTACTGAATATTCTCTTCTGGCACACCGATCTGAAGCGCCAGTTCATCTACCACAGACTGGAACTGCTTAGTATCAATCGTTTTGAAATCTGTTGAAAAGAGATAATACCGCTGCGGCAGTAGTTCCTTCGCGGTTCCCTCCCCCACAACGGCATCCAGTATGCCGTTGGCATAGCCCTTATAATGATTCTTAAGGATACCGGTCAGAACAAAATCAGCCGTATATTCATAAGCAGGACGGTCATCCCTCATCCGTATAACGCTGACAGGCAGAGTGATCACCGAACCCACACGTTCCCCGGCTCCAAGATATTTCAAGGTATCTCTGGAAAGTGCGATCTCTCCCTTCCCCTGCGGAAGCCTCCCCTCTTCCACCGTCCCAACATCCGGATATGCCTTAAGCGCCTCTTTCTGGTATTCCCTAAGATACAGAGTAAGCCCGCTGTCTTTTAATTCCACGGAGCCCAGGTTGATCAGGCTCCCCACATCCTTAAGCCGGGGGTCCGAATGCAGCATCTCATTCTGCTCTTCTGATAACTGATGGAAGGTTGCATAACGGTCTCCGTTCAGACTTGCGGCCTGCTCCACACGCATAGACTGCAGAATACCGATCGACTGTCCCAGGGCTGCCGTCGCAGTCGTTGACAAGATCATCGCGATCAGGATCAGGACAGAGGTTACCTTCTGCGCTTTTATTTCTTTCCATGCCAGAGATAGATAAGACTTCATCATGCCGTCACCTCCATAAGAATCCCGTCGGTGATCATGAACTGCCGGTCTGCCCGACCCGCAATCCGGTTATCGTGGGTGATAATCACCAGTGTCTTTCCCAGCTCCTTCTGGATACTCTCAAGCATATCTATCACTTCACCGCCGCTCTTACTGTCCAGATTCCCCGTTGGTTCATCCGCAAATATGATCTCCGGCTGTGCAGCCAGCGCCCGTGCAATCGCCACACGCTGCTGCTGTCCGCCGGACAGCTCATGGGGCAGATGCGTCAGACGATCCCCGATTCCCAGAAGCTTCGTTAACTGATCCAGATAGGCGTTATCCGGCTGCTTCTTATCAAGCAGCAGCGGCATGATGATATTCTCCCTGGCGGTCAGAACCGGAAGAAGGTTGAACTGCTGGAAGATAAATCCGATACATCGGCGGCGAAACGCGGATAACTCTTTATCACGGAAGCTATAGATATCCCTTCCATCATAGGTTAAACTTCCGGAGGTCGGATGGTCCAGCCCGGACAGCAGGTGCAAGAGCGTGCTCTTTCCGCTTCCCGACGGACCCATGATAGAGACAAAATCTCCCGGCATGATCTCAAGGCTGGCATGGTCAAGCGCTGTCACATGGCTCTCACCGGTTCCGTAGATCTTCGATAATTCCTTTGCTTCAATATGCATAAAAATCACTCCTTATCTGTTGATAAAAAGAGTGTAACGGATGAATCTCAAGAAATGCTCAAGGAGTATGAAAATATTTATTCCCGCGAGCAACGAGCCAAGCGGGCATGCTTGCACATTTGACTCCAGGGACGGCAGTTTGGCTTATTATTCAAGGAATCATACCCGCAAAAAAGCTTCCGCCAGTGCCCCGCCTTCTGCCGGGTTCTCCAGTCTCAACCTCCCGCCATGTTTCCTGCACATAAGCTGGCTGCTATATAAGCCCATCCCAAAATGAGCTGCATCTTCCTTCATTTTCCCGAAGGGCTTCGGGCCGCTTTGAATCAGTTCGATGGGATAGCCTGGTCCGTCATCCCATACGGCGAGAACCGCAAACTCCTTTTCCTCTTTAAAACAAACCTTAAGTCTGCTCTTGGCGAAGCGTGCCGCGTTACTTGTCAGATTCTCCAGAACGTTCAGGAATATTCCGTGATCCAGATGAACCTTTCCTTCTGCTTTATTTTTATTTTCATTTTCAGGTAGGCTGACTGTGCATGATAATGTCGGCGCGAGAAGCCTGACTGTATCTTCGATCTCTTCCCGCAACTGAATATATGCGTATTCGTCCGGACGAACCGGCATCTGCTCAAGCCTCTGTATGCCGCTCATCGTCTCGATATAATTCTCGATGCGGAGTGTATAGCTCTCCAGTCTGTCAAGGGCGTGCTCGTCTTCTTTCCCTTGTTTCAGAAGCTTTACCGTTCCTTTCAGGATCGTGACCGGATTACGCAGGTCGTGGGAGAACGCCGCATTCAGCCGCTTCCGTTCCTCCGCCTGCTCCCATAGCTCCTGATTCGTCCGGAGAAGCTCTGCGCGCATCGTCTCAAAAGCCTGGCACAGCTCTCCCAACTCATCCTCCGATTCCACCGCAACCGAGAAGTCAAGGTCCTTCTTCTGAATACATTCCATCCCCTCCTTGAGCGCAGCGATCGGTGTCTTCAACTTGATTCGGTAAAACAGAAGTCCGGCAATTCCAAGACCCGTGACAGGAAGCACAATACATGCCAGCATCCAGACACCGTCAAGCACCCATGGAATCCTCTGCTGTTCCAGTGTAAGTTCTAACGCAAGTTCATACCTTACCGGCTCTTCTCCTTCTGCATGCCCGTACCTGTCAGATCCTTCTTCCATCTCCATCACAATCCCAATATAACGCCTCTGGATATCTTTACAGATGTAGAATACCACCCCAACCAATACCAGAGAAACCGCCACACAACAGACGGACAATACGAAGATCGACCTCTTAAGACTCAAATTCTTAAGGCTCATATTCTTAAGTCTTATGCTCTTATATCTCATATCTTTATACTCATCTCTCTCAGCCGTTCCAACGGTATCCGCACCCCCACACCGTTTCGATATAACTGTGCGGTGTATACGCCGCAAGTTTCGCCCGGATCTTCCGGATATGCTCCATGATCGTATCGCTGTTCCCGTCCCCGTCGATTCCCCACACAATCTCGTAGATCCGTTCCCGGTCGAAGACCTGTCCCGCATTCATCGAGAGCAGCTCCAGTATATCGAATTCCCTCTTGGACAAAGAGATCGGCTCGCCGCCTACAGAGACCGTCCGTCCCGTATAGTCCACCGTCAGCTCGCCAAAGAAGCGAACCGACGGATTCTCCTGGCGCCGCTGCTCCCTCCTAAGATGTGCGGCAACTCTCGCCCCAAGCTCATCTAAGTCAAAGGGCTTCACGATATAATCGTCCCCTCCTGCCTGAAAGCCCCTGATCTTATCAGAAGACTCTACTCTCGCCGTAAGAAACAGAATCGGGCATGTGACATACTTCCGAATCCGCTCACAAACCGTCAGGCCGTCCATCCCAGGCATATTGATGTCAAGAAGAATCAGATCCGGGCTGCCCGCCGCCTTTTGAACAGCCTCTTCACCGGTCATCGCCGTCATCACCTCATAGGAATCAGAAAAGTAACGCCTCATCATCCCAACCATCCCGGATTCGTCGTCTACGATCAATAGTCTCTGTCTCATTTCCCACATCTCCCTCTATAATATTCTATATACCGATTATTTTAGCGCTCTCACTATTTATAGCAGGAAATTCTCAAGAAATTCTCAAAAAATGACAACACCTTCACCTAACCTTTCGCAGTACATACGATATGCGCAAACGCAAATCTTAAATTATTGATTCTCCAAAGGAAGAACAATCGTAAAACATGTCCCTTCACCTAACTTGCTTTTAACATCAATATTGCCGCCATGGAGTGTGATAATCTGCTTTGCAATCGCAAGTCCGAGACCGCTCCCTTCTGGTTTCTCCTTCGTATTCGTCCCTCTGTAATACCGGTTGAAAAGCTCCGACTGTTCCTTTTCACTCATGCCTGTCCCGTTATCGGAAATACAGATCAGCACTTTCTTCTCTGCGCCAGAGTCTATGCGGATGGTCACTTCTGTTTCCGGCGGGTTATGTGTCAACGCATTAATGATAAGGTTATTCACCGCACGGCGGAACAAGC
>CANODD010000261.1 GCA_947564705.1 uncultured Dorea sp.
GGATAGAGTGTAAGGGCAAAGATTATTAAGATGAGGGTGAGTTGACAGACATGGGCAGACGAATTATGACGACAGAGAATCTGGAAGAGGATATTAAGATAGAGAGTCATCTGCGTCCGCAGTTGCTGGAAGATTATATCGGGCAGGAGAAAGCAAAGGAGACTTTAAAGATCTATATTGAAGCGGCAAAAGCCAGGAAGGAGCCGCTGGACCACGTACTTTTCTATGGTCCTCCCGGACTTGGCAAGACTACGCTGGCAGGAATCATCGCGAATGAGATGAATGTGAATATCAAGATTACTTCGGGACCTGCGATCGAGAAACCGGGAGAGATGGCGGCGATCCTGAATAATCTCCAGGAAGGCGACGTTCTGTTCGTAGACGAGATACATCGGCTGAACCGTCAGGTAGAAGAGGTTCTCTATCCGGCGATGGAGGATTATGCGATCGATATCGTAATCGGAAAGGGTGCAAGCGCCAGGTCTATCCGGTTGGATCTGCCGAAGTTTACGCTGGTGGGAGCCACCACCAGGGCGGGTATGCTGACGGCGCCTCTAAGAGACCGGTTCGGAGTGATCAACCGCATGGAATTCTATACGATCGAGGAATTGAAGACGATCATACTCCGTTCCGCGAAAGTTCTGGAGGTCGGGATCGATGTGAACGGCGCATATGCGTTGGCAAGAAGGTCGCGGGGGACTCCAAGGCTCGCGAACCGGCTGCTTAAGCGGGTGCGGGATTTTGCCCAGGTAAAGTACGACGGCTATGTCACGGAAGAGGTGGCAAATTATGCGCTGGATCTTCTGGATGTAGATAAGGAGGGGCTGGAGCAGACGGACCGCAGCCTGCTGATTGTGATGATTGAGAAATTCATGGGAGGACCGGTAGGGTTAGATACCCTGGCCGCTGCGGTCGGTGAGGACGCCGGAACGATAGAAGATGTGTATGAGCCGTACCTTTTGAAGAATGGATTTATCCAAAGGACGCCGCGGGGACGGATCGTGACGGACAGTGCATACCGCCATCTGGGAATTTCCCATGAAATTATAGAAAAATAGTTGGTTTTTGCAGTAGTTTAGTTTATAATAAGGAACAGAGATTAAGAATTTCGAGGAGGCTTCTAATGGCATCATCAAAAAACTTTACAGAAGTATTAATCGGGGGCAAGGTGTTTACCCTGAGTGGATTTGAAAGTGAAGATTATCTTCAGAAGGTATCTACATATCTGAACCATAAGATAGAAGAGTGCAGTAACAGCGACGGATACCGGAAACAGAGTGCCGAGACCAGAAGCATTCTGTTGGCGCTGAATATCGCGGATGATTATTTTAAAGCAAAGAAGCAGGGCGGCACATTAGAAAGCGATATAGAGGCAAAAGACAAGGAGATGTATGATCTCAAGCATGAATTGATATCTGTGCAGATCAAATTAGAAAATGCCGAGAAATCTATGGACAAGCTGAAGGAAGAGAATAAGGAATTCCAGATGAAGATTGTCCAGCTGGAAACAGAGATAAAGAATAATCGTAAGAAATAGGCTGTCAAAAGACAGCCTATTTTGATAGCATATAGGCGAGGAGATTTTGCAGTGAATAGAAAAGATTGGGAGGAAGGAGATATATGGACAGACAGGTTGAGCTCTTAGCGCCGGCAGGCTCCATGGAGAGCTTAAGGGCGGCAGTCTGCGCGGGCGCGGACGCGGTTTACACAGGGGGAGCCATGTTTGGAGCAAGAGCGTATGCGAAGAATCTGACAGAGGCAGAGCTGCTTGATGCGATCGACTATGTACATATACACGGAAGAAAGCTGTATCTTACGGTGAATACATTGTTGAAGGACCGGGAAATCGACGGTCTGTATGACTATCTGTACCCTTATTATCTGCGTGGGCTGGACAGTGTGATCGTACAGGACGTAGGGGTGATCGAGTATCTGAAGAAGTATTTTCCGGGACTTGACATACATGCGAGTACGCAGATGACGATTACAGGCGTGCAGGGGGCAGCTTTTCTCAAGGAGCAGGGAATTACCCGGGTGGTGCCGGCGAGGGAGCTGTCGCTTTCAGAGATACGGCGGATGAAAGAGGATACGGGGCTTGAGATAGAGTGTTTTGTGCACGGCGCGTTATGCTATTGTTATTCCGGTCAATGCCTGTTAAGCAGTATGATCGGCGGCAGGAGTGGAAACCGCGGTCAGTGTGCCCAGCCATGCCGTCTGCCTTATCGTGTAGAAGGAGGAAAAGCGGCGGATCTGATGAGTCTTAAAGATCTCTGTACGGTTGACCTTTTGCCGAAGCTTATAGAATCCGGAATAGATTCCTTCAAGATAGAGGGGAGGATGAAGCAGCCGGATTATGTATATACGGTCGTCAGTATGTACCGGAAGTACGTGGATTTGTATCTTGAAAAGGGGGCCGAAGGGTATAAGGTGGCGGAAGCGGACAGGGAGGAGCTTCTGGCGGCTTATCAGCGGCGAGGGTATACGGACGGTTATTACAGGCGGCATAACGGAAAGGAAATGATTTCCCTTAGGCGTCCGGACGAGCATTTGAATGAAGAAAAGAATCCGGAATATAAAATGCAAGAAAAAATTAATGGTAATTTAATACTTTCTTTGGGAAAGCGTGCTAAACTAATATTGGAATATAAAGGATTACAGACGGAGTGCGAGGGTGAGACGGTACAGCCTGCCCTGCGGCAGCCCTTGGATCAGGCCAGGACAGAGAAACAGATGCAAAAAACCGGCAATACAGAGTTTCAGTTTGACCGATTCTGTGTGGAGGCAGACGAAGAGGTGTTTCTGCCGGTGCAGGCGCTGAATGATCTTCGAAGGAAAGGTATCCGGGAGCTTACGGAGAATATTTTGCGTAAGTATCGAAGAGAGGAACCGGAAGCAGTCAAGGACAGGTCTGCAGGCCGAATCCAAGAGGAAAAAGGAGAATTGCCAAGGCAGGAAGGGGGAGCATTGTCTCTCATGGTTCAGTCCAGGGAGCAGTTAAGGGCGGCGGTTGGCTGCGCATACGCAGACATCATCTATATCGACAGTCTGTCAGGATTTGAGGAAGAAACGGCGGAACTGATAGGGAGAGCCGGGAAGAAGCGCAGGTATTTTCTTGCGATGCCTTACATTTTCCGCAGTTTAGATTCCGAGAGATGGGACAGGAATTATGCGCGTCTGGAGGAAATCTATGACGGTGTGCTGATCCGGAACTGGGAGAGTTTTTACTGGCTTAAGCGGCGCGGATACAAAGGCGAGATTCGGCTTGACTCTAATCTGTATGTATTTAACAGATATGGCAAGACTTTTATAGAGAAGCAGGGGATAGGAATATTCACGGCTCCGGCCGAGCTGAATGGGAGAGAACTGAAGACGCTGGGGATTCAGAATGCAGTATTACCGGTCTATGGATATCAGCCGGTGATGGTTACGGCGAATTGTATACGCAAGACCACCGGACATTGTTCGCGGGAGGAAGGATATCTCTATCTCCGGGACCGGTATCAGAAGCGGTTTGCGGTACGGATGTGCTGTGCCAGCTGCTATAATATAATCTATAACAGCGCGCCTCTTTTTCTTGCGGATAAGGCAGAGGAGATCAGGAGGCTTGAGCCGGGAGAATTACGGCTTGATTTTACCATTGAGCCGGGAGAAGAGCTTAAGAAGATGGCGGAGCTATATGCAGACGCCTTTATCCGCAGGAGGAATACGGAGCCGCCAAAAGCGGAATATACGAGGGGACACTTTAAACGGGGAGTAAGGTAGGTGAGAGTTTGGTAAATATTGTTATTGAATTATCGAAATATCTGATGATACTTCTGATCGTGATGTATACGTATCTGTGTTTTAGTGTATTCGGATATTACGATCCATATATACAGAAAAGAATGCTGAGAAGGCAGAATGTGTTAATGTTTATGATACATATTGTTGCGTTTGCAGTGATGTATCTGGAGAAGAAGGATGTGAAGATACTTGCTTTTTATGCGATTCAGGTTATCTTATTCCTGGCTGTGATATTGCTGTATCATATGCTTTATCCCCAGTCCTCCAGACTGGTAAT
>CANODD010000262.1 GCA_947564705.1 uncultured Dorea sp.
ATTCGGCAGTACGTCCGGTGATCTATAAGTTTTTCTGGCGGTTTGGCGTATATTTTCAGGCATAACGGGGATTCTAATGTCAGAAGAGCATACCAGGGGATGATGTCTGTAACCAGGAGGGCATATTTCAGGGATGTTTAATGAATATGTGGAGGAATCGTTATGTCAGACATTAACAAGGTGACTGCCTCAAGGGAGGAAAATACGGACTATTTGAATCGTGTGCTTCCTGTGAAGGAGAGTTTTGATATTATCCGAAGAGATATTATAATCGGGGGACGTTGTTCTACGTTTTATTTTATAGACGGTTTTACGAAGGATGAATCTATGCTGAAAATCATAGATTCATTTTTTGGTGTGAAGGAAGAGGATATGCCTGCGGACGCGACAGACTTCGCCAGAAGATGTGTCCCTTATGTGGAGGTAGACGTCCTGGGGGATTTTGATCAGGTGCTTAAGAATCTGTTATCAGGTGTGACATGTCTCTTTATCGACGGATATGAGGCGTGTGTCGCGATAGACTGCAGAACCTATCCTGCAAGAAGTGTGGAGGAACCGGATAAGGACAAATCCCTTCGGGGCTCCAGAGACGGATTCGTGGAGACGATTGTCTTCAATACGGCTATGATGCGCCGGAGAATCCGGGACCCGCATCTGGTCATGGAGATGAAGGAGATCGGAGACAGTTCCAGGTCGGATGTTGCGATTTGCTATATGAGCGACAGGGTGGATCAGGAGCTTCTGCGGAACGTGACGGAGCGTATCGACAGTATTCAGACAGACGCGCTTCGCATGAATCAGCAGAGTCTGGCCGAATGTCTGTATAAACGGAAATGGTACAATCCTTTTCCAAAATTCAAATTTACAGAGAGACCGGATACGGCGACGGCCTGTCTGCTGGAGGGAAAAGTAGTATTGCTGGTGGACAACTCGCCCTCCGCCATGATACTGCCTACCTCGATCTTTGATATGATCGAGGAGGCGAATGATTATTATTTTCCGACGATGACGAACATCTATCTGAAGATTGCCAGAACGCTCATTACTATTATGACCGTGTTCTTAACGCCGGTATTTCTGTTATTTATGCAGAATCTGAACTGGCTTCCGGAGGTGTTTTCCTTTATAGCGGTGAAGGATACGGTGAATATTCCGCTTATATTCCAACTGCTGATTCTTGAGATTGCCATCGACGGCCTGCGGCTGGCGGCGATGAATACGCCGAGTATGCTGAGTACTCCGCTTAGTGTGATCGCCGGTCTGGTGATGGGGGAATTTTCCGTACAGTCCGGGTGGTTTAACTCTGAGGTGATGCTATATATGGCGTTCGTATCCGTCGCGAATTATACGCAGCCGAATTTTGAGCTTGGTTATGCGCTGAAGTTCATGCGTCTGGAGCTGCTGATCTTGACGGCATTATTCAATTGGTGGGGATTTGTGATCGGAACATTAATTATTGTCTGCAGCATCTGTTTTAATAAGACGTTGTCGGGAAGAAATTATCTGAATGTAAAGTTAAATTGAATTAAATCGGATATTTCTAATGCCTCCATTTTCGCGAAACGTCTGGAACCGTACCCAAAAAGTATCGGACTATTTTAAGTGTCATTTTCATAGTTATGGAAAAAGAGACAATCTAGTGCAACGTTGCATTATTCACTGTTAATTATGCAATGGCGTACTAGTAATCAGGAGGAGGTTTCGTTATCGCTAATTTAGATGTTACAAGAAGCGACAGAGAAAATAGAAGTACAAAGTGAAGAAATTAGGAGTTTTTCAAGTTGAAAGGCTCCATTTTTTAATATTATTAATAAAAGTGAAAAAACACTTAACTTGCCACACAGGGGATATTGTGTTATATTGTCGATAGGGAAAGACCATGAAGCCAGGCGGCTTTACCCCTCCAGTACGGTTTGGAGGGAACAAACGCCCTCCGGACGAGAGAAAGGAGGGAATGCCGATGTATGTTACATATGCTGACCTTTTTCAGTTCTGTATCTTCATTTGCGCCCTTGTGGGGTTGTGCTGCACAATCTTTAGAGGGAAAAAGAAATAGCCGCCACTACTTGCACTAGTGACGGCTTACCTATGTTAAAACCATAGGAAGAAAACATTAGTTGGGGTAGAGCCGCTTGCATGGCTTTCCCTCTGTCTATAATATAGCATATCTATAAGAATGATTCAAGTCTATTCTGCCTTATCCGGCACAAAATGCCAACGCTACCAACGAATACAGTTACCCAAAATTTAGACACGCCAAAGGATTAGCGCAGGAATGGGCGTTAGGTTCATTAGGAATTGACAGACTGCTACCGCTTATCAATAGACCAATCACGACAAAATATTTCAGGCGCGTATTAATATTGAGACAGCAGCAGAGATTTAATTGTTGAAGGAAGATATTGAGTTTATGGGAAGATGAAACAAGACGAAAAGACATGAACAACAGTTCGACAAGAAAAAACACTTGACACCCCAAAGATTATATTGTATGATATCACAGGTGATGGATATGGATAAGATTCTGGAACAGACGTTGTTGTTTGATTTTTACGGTGAATTACTGACAGAACACCAGAAAGAGGTCTATGAGTATTTTGTCATAGAAGATCTGTCACTCGGTGAGATTGCCGCGGAGATGGGTATTAGCCGTCAGGGTGTACATGATCTGATCAAACGGTGCAACCAGACGCTGAAAGGATATGAAGAGAAGCTTCATTTGGTGGAGAAGTTCCTGGCAATCCGGGAAAAGGTTGAGAAGATCAATGAACTTCTGGATACTTATAGTGATGAGGATGCGGAAAAACTGATTGGTAATATCCGCAAGATATCCGGTGAGATTATAGAGGAGTTATAGTATGGCATTTGACAGTCTGACAGAAAAACTTCAAAATATATTCAAAAACCTGAGAAGTAAGGGGCGTCTTACAGAAGAGGATGTCAAAGAGGCGTTAAAAGAGATCAAAAGGGCGCTGCTTGCCGCAGATGTAAACTTCAAAGTGGTGAAGGATTTCATTAAGAGCGTCCAGGAACGGGCGATCGGGCAGGATGTTATGAACGGTCTGAATCCGGGGCAGATGGTCATTAAGATCGTGAATGAAGAACTGGTAAAGTTGATGGGATCAGAGACCACGGAGATTCGGCTGCAGCCGGGTAGTGCGATAACGGTCATTATGATGGCGGGTCTTCAGGGAGCCGGTAAGACGACGACCACGGCCAAACTGGCGGGGAAATATAAGCTGAAGGGGAAGAAACCTCTCCTGGTTGCCTGCGACGTATATCGTCCTGCAGCGATCAAGCAGTTACAAGTGAACGGAGAGAAGCAGGGTGTTGAGGTTTTTGACATGGGTTCGAACCACAAACCTGCGAATATCGCAAAGGCAGCCCTTGAGCATGCCCAAAAGAACGGCAATAATATCGTGATTCTGGATACTGCGGGCCGTCTTCATGTCGATGAGGACATGATGGATGAGTTAAAGGAGATAAAAGAAGCGGTAACCGTGCATCAGACCATTCTTGTCATAGATGCGATGACGGGTCAGGATGCAGTGAATGTGGCAAAAGAGTTTAATGAAAAGGCCGGAGTTGACGGCGTGATCGTCACGAAGCTTGACGGCGATACCAGAGGCGGCGCGGCTTTGTCCGTGAAGGCCGTTACCGGAAAACCTATATTATATGTAGGTATGGGAGAGAAATTATCTGATCTGGAGCAGTTCTATCCGGACAGAATGGCTTCCCGTATCCTGGGGATGGGCGACGTGCTGACGCTGATCGAGAAAGCGGAAGCTCAGATTGATGAAGAAAAAGCGAAGCAGATGGCCCAGAAAATGAAAAAAAATCAGTTTGATTTTGAAGATTATCTGGAAAGCATCAGCCAGATGAAGAATATGGGCGGACTTGGCAGTATTATGAATATGATGCCCGGATTAGGCGGGATGGGCGGCATGGGCAAGATGAAAGGTCTGGACGACGAACAGACCGCCCAGGCAGAGAAGAGGAGAAGAGTTGAGCCCGGCGGCCGGAAAGGAAGCCGGCGGAAATCAGCG
>CANODD010000263.1 GCA_947564705.1 uncultured Dorea sp.
CCTTCTCAATATGCACGACGAACGTATCCGAACAAACCGGTTCCCCGATCGTAAACGCCACTACCTTCCCGTCTATCTTAAGTACCCCGCCTGAAAGCTCCAATTCCCTGAACAGACGCAGAGCGTTCATCGTTACACAGATCTCTCCCCTCTTCTCGGGATCGTCTTCACAGCCGTTCTCTTCTCTCCATTTTAACGCCATCTGGAAGCACTCTTCCGCATTCTCCTCTGTAAGCTTTTCATAGGACCATCTGCCCTCATACAACGTTTTAAACTTATTAATATGATTCCGTTTCCCATGCAGCTTCTTCCCGGATAATGTTGCAAGTTTCTCTGCCTCATAGACATAATCTGCACTGTCTCTGTCATATTCAATCTGAAATCTTCCCGGATACCATTCTTCAAGCTGTGCAAAATGCTCCTGCGTCAGATTATACATCTGAAACGGCGCATTTCGTTCGCTGCAGTATCTCATCAGCCATTCTATCGCTCTATGCACGTCGGCAGATTCCCCCGCCGGGTACGCAAAAGCCAGATGTTCCTCGTCTTCGCTTTTGAATACCAGCGTATTCTCCACAATCGCCCACTTCACCGGATACTGGCGCGACCATAGGTACACATTAGCAAAAGTCCTCTCACAGCTCCGGCTCGTATGATGCGCAAAATAATGTGATATTATATCTTTATCTTCCAGTTCTGCTCTTTTAAATTGTATCTTGTCCATGTCCTGACCTTCTCTTATTTTTTAGTTTACCATCCATATGTTATTATGGATATGATCTGATTTTTTTATGTATTGTTGTAATTACTGTACCTCGCAGGAGATAAACAGATCCGCCTGCCGCCGCTCTTCATCGGCCTGTGCCATTCTCTCTTCTCTGTCTAATACAGACGTCACACACATCATACAGAACAGAATTACAATCAGCATAGAAGCCCTCATTCTCCTTCTCAGCTCCATATCTTTCACCCCTTATATGAATCTATATTCTCAAACTTCCGATGATACAATGCTTCATAGATTCCCTTCTTCTGAAGCAATTCCTCATGCGTTCCCTCTTCCGCAATTCCATCTTCTGTTAACACCAGGATTCTCTGTGCATTCTGAATGGTCGTAAGCCGATGTGCAATCACAAAAGTCGTCCTGGCCTTTGCCAGCCCCTCCAGAGACTTCTGAACCACCTGTTCACTCTCGTTATCCAGCGCCGACGTCGCCTCATCAAAGATAAGGATCGGAGGATTCTTAAGAAATACTCTCGCAATAGACAGCCTCTGTTTTTGTCCCCCCGATAATTTCACGCCCCTCTGTCCGATATCCGTATGATATCCCTGAGGAAAACTCATAATAAACTCGTGTGCATTGGCATTCTTCGCCGCCATTACCACCTCTTCGTCCGTCGCGTCCATCCTGCCGTAGCGGATATTATCAAGAATCGTCCCTGCAAAGAGATAGACATCCTGCTGTACTATACCGACATTATTACGCAGATCACTAAGCTTAATATCGCGGATATCTCTTCCGTCAATCCTGACGGCTCCAGACGATACGTCATAAAACCTCGGAATCAGGCTGCAAAGCGTCGTCTTTCCTACGCCGGAAGGCCCTACTAACGCTATATAATCCCCCGCCTCCACCTTCAGGTTAATATGATTCAGCACCCGGTCATTCTGATCTTCATATTTAAAAGATACATTGCAAAATTCGATCGCTCCCTGCATCTGCCCTACCGACGCCGCATCCGGCTTATCCTTGATATCCGGCGCGATAGACAGAATTTCAAGGAATCTCTCAAACCCCGAATATCCGTTCTGGAACTGCTCGGTGAACGTCACCAGTTTCTTGACAGGATCTGTAAAATTATTAATATATAGAAGAAACGTAATCAGATCCGTCAGCGCCACTGCGCCCGACAACATCATACCGACTCCCGCAGTCAGCACCACCACTGTGATCATCGTACTCATGGCTCCCAAACCGGAATTATAGATACCCATGTATTTGTAACTTACCTTCTTCGCCGCCACAAAATTGTCGTTCCCTTTTTTGAATTTCTTCATCTCTTCTTTCTCATTGGCAAACGACTTCACCACACGGATCCCCGACAGACTGTCTTCAATCTGACTGTTAATCTCCGCGATCTTCTCCCTGTTCTTTTTGAACGCTTTCCCCATCTTCCCGTTAAAGTAAAATGCAAAAGCCACCATCACAGGAATAAATGCAAAAGCTATCAGCGCCAGCTTTACATTGACTGCCAAAAGAATCGCAAACGAACCTATAATCTTGATGACCGATATAACAAGATCCTCCGGCCCATGGTGCAAAAGCTCGCTGATATCAAACAGGTCGCTGGTAATTCTGGATAGAAGATGTCCTACTTTCTGGTTATCATAGAACGCAAACGTCAACTTCTGATAATGCCCAAAAATATCTCTTCGCATATCCGCTTCCATCTTAGCGCCCATGATATGTCCAAAATACGCAATATAAAAATTACAGAATATCTCCAGCAGCACAAGAGCCGTCATCAGCCCTCCAAGCGCAAGGATCGCTTCTCCCGCCTCTGCTTTATCAAAATATACGACTTCATTCGTAATATATCTTACAATCAGCGGAATCACCAATGTCACAACCGCGCCCAAGACAGCAAAGAACATATCACTATAGAACAGCCCTTTATACGGACCATAATAGGCAAATAACTTCTTCAGCTTCTCCTTCATTGATCTTCTAATTCCTCTTTTCTCATGCGAAAAAACCTCCCTATTACTTTTATCCGGGTATATTATAATACATACCCGGATTGTGGAAGGTTTTGTCTATTCTATTTTATGCTCATGCATGTTTCCTATTGTAACAAGATTCTCTCAAGAATACAAGAAGGAATTTTACCAATCTTTTACAACCAATCTTTTACAGACAATCTTTCATATCTCATGTATCTCCACCAGAATAATATCCTCCCCAATCTTCTTAATGCATTTAAACGGAATAATATACTCTGAACCATCACAGAAAAACCCGCACAGCTTTCCTGCTTTCGGAATCACCAGCGCCTCAATGCATCCATTACATTCATCTATCACCAGATCCACGATACACCCCAGTTTTTTACAGTCGCAGGCATTGATAACTTCTTTATTTTCCAGTTCACACAATCTCATCACTACACCATCCTCATAATAAAACCTGCATATACTATTATTCACAGCATATGCAGGTAAAAGAATTTCTGTGCTATTTGAACCATGAAAGAATCTTTTTCTCAAATATCCCCATATCGACCTGAAATCAGCGCCTCGATTTAATCCTTTATAGTAGCATCAGGCTCTTCAAGAATATCCTGCACAATCGCATTACTGCTGCTGTTCTCCCAATGCGCCTCTTTGTAAGAACACAGAGAAACAACTGCCTTCTCCGTACTCAGAAGCAACCGTGATATATCCTTTTTCCTTTTCCAGGATCAGATTGGACAGATACAGACCGATACCGGAGCCTTCCATATTCTCCACCTCCGGACTTCTGTAAAATCGTCGGAAGATATCCGTCAACTCTTCCCGGCGGATTCCTCTTCCGTTATCTGCAATCTGAATCTCCGTATATAATTCATAAGAATGGACACGAATGGATATCAAACCGCCTTTCTCCGTATATTTGACAGCATTTTCCAACAGATTAACGAACACCTCTGCCGTCCACTTTCGATTGTGATATAACTGCACATCCTCAAACGGCTCCAGGGTAAGACGGATATCTTTTTTCTCCATTTTTTCATAAATCGTATCGACCGCATCTAAAATAGTCTGCCTGATCTTCGTATCTTTGACTTCAAATCCGTCGATATTCTGTTCTAATTTCACCATCTTAGACAGAGATTCCACAATCCAGTTCAGCTTTTCCGCCTGTGTTCGCACTTTATCGGCGAATTCTGCTCTCCGCTTTGGTTCAATCCCCTCTTTTCCCAAGATCTCCGCATAAAGCGAAATGTTTGCTATAGGCG
>CANODD010000264.1 GCA_947564705.1 uncultured Dorea sp.
AAAGAAGATGGTTCATTTGAATTTTGCAAAACTCAAACAGCGCCAGTTACAATAGGGGATAATGTTTGGATTGGCGGGGGCGCTATTATTATGCCGGGAGTTACGATTGGAAACAATGTTGTAATTGGAGCAGGAAGCATTGTTACAAAAGATATTCCAGACAATACCATTGCATATGGTAATCCTTGCCGAGTCGCGAGAGAAAACAAATAGCTCTTATTATAGTCCGGAGGATTCCTTATTCCTTCCTTCTTAATTTCTTGTATTGTAACGCTTTTATTGTTACAATACAAGCGCTATTTTCTTTTTTCCGGCTTTGATTATGCAGCTGCAAATTACCATTTCTTATTAAAATTTACCATGCCGACGATTCCCTAATCTCACTTATAATACTTTCTCTTGCCATCTTCCATGCGGGAATCATCACCGCTGCCACGGCTATCACCACATTCAGCGCCATAATCCCCAATAAAACCCGATTGGGAATGCCTGCCTGAATATGCAGGAACTGCAGTATATGCGCCATATAATAGTTCATCACCCTGCGAAGGACAAGGTTATAAACCAGACAAATCACTACATCTGCCAACACCCCATACAGGATTCCGGTCTGTAAGATCATCTTATAGAAACCAATGTCCGTAATGCCCATAGCCCGGATAATTCCGTATTCCCTTCTTCTTACAAGAATGGTATGGTTCATACTGTTCGCAATATGGAACAGGCTGATCACGAAAAGAATCACCGCGATACTGGAAAAGAAGATCTGCTGCTGCCTTAAGTAATTCTTCTGCGTCTTAATCGCCGCACTGTAATCCACCAGCACCGCTTTCGGAACATCACGGATGACCTGCAATATCTGATTGCTTACTTCTTCTGTAACCGCGTCTTTCGCCGGCGAGGCATTGATAAAACTATAATCCACAATACCAAAGTTTTCTTCCATCTGTTCATTCGTCATGATCAAACCAGGCATTAACGCATCTTTATAGAATCCCTCCTGCAGGAATCCCTCTTCCCGCGCCAGAGGACGGCTGACAATCGCAGCGATCTCAAATTCTTTTTCTATATAATTTTCTTCGCCGCTCTGGAACTTCAACAATTCATCCGTGTAATGATCCATCTTAGGAACCCGCAATGTAATCGTATCTCCCGGTCTCCTGCCATAAAAATAATAATTCCCCTGACCGTCCATGTTAGCCACCGCAATGATCTTATTTCCTGTTTTGAGTGTTCCCGGATTAATCCCGCCCTCCAGGACAAATTCATCGAGCTGGCCAAGCAGTTCATCTTCATAACCATATACGTCATATTTAATTTTATACGTGCCGTCTTCCTGCGGCAGACAGATTCCTCCGTACCGACTGACAAAATAATCATCTGTATTCTGGTCCTCAAAAAAGGAATCCCATTCTAACTCTTCAATACGAGTCACTTCCCCGAATGTAAATTTTGTAGCATATACTCGCTCCGTTCCCGGCATATTTTTAATCTTATCCGCCGCCGCTTCCGGAATCGTATCCCCAAGCGAATTAGATTTTAGAGAAACACGGTACTCGGAGCCAAGCCCATCGTCCGATTTCAGCGAAAGCTCCGCATGTATCTTCAGATTCTCTGCCATGTAAGTCGTACATAAGAAGATACACCCGCCCACCGATAAGGACAGCAGGATTCCGATCACCTTCCTCTTGTTGGAAAACATGAATTTGCGTACTACCACTCCCGCCATATTGACCGGACGCAACGCATATATTTTCCTTCTTTTTGTAAATGAAGTGTCTCCGCTCATCACCTCTTTCAGAGATTGTTTCCTAAGGGAGCGGACAACCATTAACGCTACAATCCCAAGCGAGACCATCAGGAACGCAAAACCAAATATCATCGCATCCCATGACAGGCAGAACCGAACCTCGCTTACGCCCTCCGCCAACGTCTGATCTGCCACAGACAGGCTCTTTTCCGTAACTCCCGCGCCCTTTCCGCCAAATACGCCGCTGAATTTCTGATATACGAGGCTTAAAATACCGTTTCCCAGGAAGCATCCCAGCGGGTATCCTGCGAGAAACATCGTCCACAGCTCCAGAATCAGCGTTCCTCCGATCTGTCCCTCGCCGACCCCTAAGGTCTTAAGTATCCCATACTCAGAAGTCCTCTTTGACACGGAGATGCTAAATACACTGTATACTACGAACAGGCTGAACAAACACAGCAGAAATACCATTCCGTTATAAGCCAGGTTATAGTCGCTCTGTAATTTTAAGACGATGTAAGTGAAGTTCCCTTCTTCTTCCGTCAGGCCAAATTTTATGGTTTCATAGATGCCGGCAGGTTCTTCTCCGCCAAGATGCCGAGTCACTTCTTCGTTGTTCACGACGGCATCGGAGGGGATCTCATGTTCTCTCAGGAAAGCGTCCAACTGTCTATATAATTTCTCCTCCTCATCGAATCCCAGATACAGGAATGTCTGGCTTCCCCGCCCTGTAAAAGAATCGCTTACAAAGACTTCCATCTCGCCTGAACTTGCATCCCACTCACTTTTGAGGATTCCTGTCACGGTATAATCCTTCCCGCCAATCCGAAGGGAATCCCCAAGATTACCGGAAAAACCGAGATTGCTTAACACAAATCCGTCTGCCGCAATCTCATCCTCCTTCTCCGGCAATACACCCTTTAGCAAATCTCTGTGCGCCATCTGCCGGTAAGCCTCGTCTGTATGGATAAAACAGATCAAAAATTCTTCCGCAATTACATCCCTGATTTCCAGCTTGCCGCACCGATCCAGAAGATAACCGTCACCTTGCTCGCCGCTTTGCACGGACTCATACGTCTCCTTGTCTGTCTCTGCATAATAGTGCCAGTCTCCGTAGATAGTCTTGCTATTCGCCAGATCATTCTTCTGGCTGCTGTAGATCAGTGAACTGATTCCTGATAGCAAAAACGCAGTTAATATGATACTCGCAAAGATCGCCAGGGTCTGGTTCTTGTAATACCGCATATATTTCCATGCCAGCTTTAGCATTCCTCATCACCGCCTTTTTCCGGAAACCTTCTCTTTCCTGTGACGATACGCCCGTCTTCGATATGAATCACCCTGTCGCAGGTCTGCGCAATGGCCTCGTTGTGCGTCACCATGAGGATCGTCTGCTGATACTTTCTGCAGCTCGCCTTTAATAACCCCATCACCTCGATGGTGGTGGCCGAATCCAGATTGCCGGTGGGCTCGTCGCAGAGCAGCAGATGAGGCTTATTCACAAGCGCCCTCGCGATCGCTACCCTCTGCTGCTGACCGCCGGACAATTCATTCGGGTATTTCCTGCGCTTCTCCCATATACCAAGTTCCCGCAGCAGTTCCTCGATATATTTCTGGTTGATATGCCTTCCCCTGTCAAACGTCACCGGCAGAGCCACGTTATCATAGACGTTCAGCACCGGCATCAGACTGTAATTCTGGAACACAAAGCCGATATTTCTTCTGCGGAAAATCGTAAGCTCCTTCCTTGACAGAGAACCGATCTCCCTGTTTTTGATGAAAATCTCTCCCTTCGTCGGGTTGTCCAGACCGCCCATAAGATTAAGCAGGGTGGATTTGCCTGAACCAGACGTGCCTACAATGGCGGCAAACTCGCCTTCCTCCACCTGAAGACTGATATCCTGCAATGCATTTACCTGATTTTCCTTCTCTCCGTATGTTTTTCCGACATGCCGTAATTCTAATATACTCATCCGTCATCGCTCCTTTGACTTGATACGTCGCTTTACGATATATATTATAATTACCATATCTTGCAATTTCTTTACAGACAAAAAATCAATTCTTACAGTTTTGTAAGAAGTAAATCCTTTACTTCAATTAATGTTTCCTGTTTGCATTCTCAAAGTATTTTTATTTTTTATTATAACAAATGTAGAAACGGCGTACCCTTTTTGGCTCAGATATTCTTTTACAGCCGTTGCAATATTTTCATCATCTT
>CANODD010000265.1 GCA_947564705.1 uncultured Dorea sp.
AAAAATACACACCCGGGCGGATTCGAACCGCCGCTCCCGCCTCCGGAGGGCGGTGCTCTATCCCCTGAGCTACGGGTGCATAATCTCTTTGCCGAACATGCCTGTCCTATTTCTCTTAAAACAATCCTATCGGCAAAACACAATATAAAATTGCATGAATTATCTTATCACATTTATCCGAAAAAGTAAAGGAAATGATATCGACATTTCTCACTTTTCTCACTTTTCTCATTTTTCCTTTACTTTTCCTTTACTTTTCCTTTACTTTTTCATGATTTTGCCGCTACATCTGCAGTTTTCTTTTCTTCCTGTCATAATAATAAGCATGATTTGACAACACTTCTTCTGCGTCTACCTGAGTCGTATTGATCTCCGTCACAAGATCGCTTAACTCCTCCTGCCCAGGCGCCGCGCTTTCTGCTATTATGATCACCTCGTGCACGCTGCTCGGAAGCACATAATAATTCTCACCTAAGCACTCTCCGATCTCTTCAAGCCGGTCTCTGTACAGAATAACTGCCGCGCCGTAACTGCGAAGCCTGTTGCTTAAGACATACATAACGTCATCCTTATCTTCTTCCTCCACCTTCAACAATTCCTGCAAAACCACCTTCATCGTCTTGAATTCCCCCGGCAGAAGCCTCCTGGTATTCTCGTGCGCCCTTCGGGAAATCTCCTTTGCCGGCACATTCCACATATCAAGATGTTCGTCTTTGATCATCATAGAAGCCATTCCATAAGAATTTACCTCAAACAGCACATAGAATACGATCGCCATATCCAGATATTCTTCATACGGGACCTCTTTCAACAGATCCTTGTTCGCCTCTCGATTCACAAGACGATAGACAACCTTTTTCTTTACTCTCTCATAGTCTTTGACGGATTCACTTTCAAAAGACCGCTGAAACCGCACTTCCCCATATAGCTTCAGGATATCGCCTGCTATATTTTCCAGTGTACTGCCTGCCTGAAACTGCTGATAATACTCCTCCAGATAAATCGTCGGAAAGATATTTATCCCCGTCTCGGCGATCGTAAGCCCATGCCTTGTGGTCCCGTTATTCTTAACCGCCGAGTGAATATACACCGTTGTATCCTCTCTCACCCCCTCCTTTACTTTCACTTCCACTTCATGGATAAACTGATAATATGTCATTCCTCTCCTTTCTTTTAAACAGCATATCTTTTTTTGCGGAAAAACGGCAGGAATTCTGCCATATCTGAAATAAAAATGATTGATCAAGATTGATCTTTGAAATATTATGGTAAGTACAATTATAAAAAAGCCTTACAAGATATGCAAGACTTTTTCATAGACATATTTCGACATTCAAATTTTCAGCTTAACGCCTAAGCAAGGGTGTGAAAAATGACAATTTTCAACACTCAAAACCTGCAAAACTGTACTTTGGTTATGCTCTGGATAAATACTGTCCCGTACGGGTATCAATCTTAATCTTCTCTCCCTGCTCTACAAACAACGGTACCATAACCTGAGCCCCCGTCTCAACGGTTGCCGGCTTTGTCGCGCCTGTCGCCGTATTGCCCTTTACTCCAGGCTCAGACTCCGTGATCAGAAGCTCAACCGTAAACGGCGGTTCGATAGAAAATACTTTACCTTGATAAGACTTCATGGTAACCATCTCGTTCTCTTTCACAAACTTAAGAGAATCTCCCACATCATCTTTTCCGACCGGTGTCTGTTCAAAAGATTCCATATCCATAAAGTAGTACAAATCTCCGTCGTTATAAAGATACTGTACGTCCTTCCTCTCAATAAACGCTTTCTTAAGAGTATCCTTAGACGGATTGAATGTTCTCTCAACCACGCCGCCATTGATTACATCTTTTAATTTTGTACGGACAAACGCAGAACCCTTCCCCGGCTTTACATGTAAAAACTCCAGACATTCATACACCTTTCCGTCAATCTCATACGTCGTACCCTTCTCAATATAAGCATCTGCCATTCTATAAATCCTCCTTACCGCGCCCTCCGGCACGTTTGTTCATTCTTTTATCTTTTCTAATTCTATAATAGATTCCGTAACATTTCAACCTTTTTTTGACTAAGAGTTGCTATTTGGGCCGTGTAACCGTATTGGCTTAGAATGACCGCGGACCGCCGCGGTCACGGCTCCTTTTATAGAAATACAAGACGACTTTTTCAAGATAACGCTTCAGCACGATCTGTATCTCTTCTTTCGGATAGATCGGTTTCACCAGAATATTATGGATTCCGGAACGTTTCGCTCCCCACACATCGGTAAAAAGCTGATCCCCTATAAATACTGTATTGCTCTGATCCGTTCCCATAATCCCCATCGCCTTAAAATAATTCTTTACCGAAGGCTTATGGGCATTATATACATAATTCACCTGGATCTTCTCGTTGAACATCTTCACACGGGGCTCCTGGTTATTCGAGATCAGGCAGCACTCGAATCCAATCGACTTAAGTCTCGCAAACAGATCGACCGCCCTCTGGTCCGCCGGTTCTCCATGAGGAACCAGCGTATTGTCAATATCGAAAATCAATCCACGGACCCCTTCTTCATACAATTTTTCAAAATCAATCATGTATGTGGATGCCACATACTTGTCTGGAAAAAACATATCAAACATAATTACTCTTCCATCTCCATCAGACGCTGAACTAATTCCTTACAAATCTCCGGCGCCGTCTTATGATCCGTATTTATCACAATATCTGCCGCAGCTTCATATTTCTCACGGCGCTGTTCCATCAACTCCGAGATTTCTCTTATATTCTTCCTTCCCTTTAACAACGGCCTGTCATCGCTGTCCTTCACCCGTTCATAGATGACCTCAGGACTCGCGGTCAGAAGCACGACCTTCCCGTTCTCCTTCATCTCCGCCACGTTTTGTTCCCGCAGCGCCGCTCCTCCGCCGCAGGAGATCACCATATTCTTCTGAGACTTTAATTCCATCAGAAGTCCTGTCTCCAATCCACGGAAATACTCTTCCCCATGGGCGGCAAAGATATCCGGGATACTCATCCCTTCCCGCCCGGCAATCACCTGGTCCATCTCGACGACATTCATACCAAACATTGTACTCAAATTTTCTGCTATCGTAGATTTCCCGACGCCCATGAATCCGATTAATACGATATTATCCATCTTTCAATCCTCTCTTTTGCCGCAGGCTTATGTATTATAACAACAACCCCTACGCTTCGCAAGATTCTTTTCTTGATTTTCGGGCGCCCTTTCAGATCTCAGGCTCCCTTCTTAAAAGCTTTCAGCGTCTCTCCTATGTCCTGTCTGAATTTCTGCCAGGCCTCTTCATTTTCCACAAAATATTTCGGACAGTTTTTCCCTGTCACATCAAAATGACGTATTACGGCGTCTTCCTTCAAATCAAACTTCATACACAGCCACGCGCATAGCTGTACCATAGACTTATATGTCTCTTCATTGAACACTCCCGACTCATCCGGATGGCAGCACTCTATAGATACCGTGTCTATATTACGATTGTTCGAAGCATATGCCATCTCCCATGTCGGAACACACTGTACGATCTCGCCTTCCAGTCCTACGATAAAGTTACTGCTGACCTGCGTATCATGTCCGTCCTTCAGGCTCTCAAAATAATTCCTGTTATCAATCGCCGTCGCCCCGGGATTCGCCGTATAATGTACCACAATCCCCGTAATCTTCTCTGTAGGTGTTCCGGGTCTCGAATAAGGGTTCACGGTCAAAAGCTCCACATCGATATCCGGTTCGACAGCTTCAATCTTCTCTCCCGTTACTTCAAAATATTTATCCGTAAGCCAGGAAGGTTTCAACACCTTAATCAACACAATGACTGCCAGCAAAACGGTCAATACAGCAAGACCTATGTACAAGTTACGCCGCAGCTTTGTATTATTTTTTTCTTTTTTCT
>CANODD010000266.1 GCA_947564705.1 uncultured Dorea sp.
CCACATAGATACAGTTGCCGCTGCTTCCGCTGGCAATACTGCATAATCTCATAATGTTTTTATTCTGCCTTTCTGCCGCCGCTTTTTCTTTTCAGAACTTTTCTTCTCACAGATCCGCTATGATCCTGTCAAGCTGCATCTGTGTCTCTTCAAAAATATTACTGTTGTCGATCACCCTGTCGCAATGCTTCATGAACTCTTCCTTCGGAAGCTGCGCCGCGATAATATCATCCACTTTCCTTGGATCATATCCTCTGGCAAAAACCAGCCGTTTCTTTCGCGTCTCGGCATCCACATGGACATACCACACTTCATCGCACATCTGATCATAATGCGACTCAATCAACAGCGCCGATTCTATAATAAAAAGATTCGTATTCTTCCTCTTCTCCTTCGCGACCTTCTTCTCCACTTCCTCCCAAACTGCCGGATGAACGATGGCATTCAGCTTGGCAAGCCTGTCGTTGTCTGTAAATACAATACTCCCCAGTTTTTCCCTGTCAAGCTCTCCCTTCTCATCCAAGATCCTCGTCCCAAAGCACTCCACTATCTCCTCAAAGCACTTGGTTCCCTTCTTCTGAAGTTTCTTACCTACCGCATCCGTCTGGCAAATCGTCGCTCCATACTTGTTATTCAAGTACTCCAGTATCTGTGTCTTTCCCGCTCCGACTCCGCCTGTAATTCCTATAATCTTCATGTTCTTACACCTCTACTTTGCCTCGTACCAGTTTTCTCCCGTATGCATATCTACTTCTAACGGCACATCCAAAGAAGCCGCCCGTTCCATCTCTTCTTTCAGAATCTTCCGAACTTCCTCAAGCTCCGGTTTATACGCTTCGATCAAAAGCTCGTCGTGAACCTGCAGTACAAGCCTTGACTTCATATGCCCCTCTTTCAGCCTATGGTTCACCCCGATCATCGCTATCTTGATGATATCTGCCGCCGTTCCCTGGATCGGGGCGTTCATAGCTACACGTTCCCCGAAAGACCTCTGCATAAAATTACTTGACTTAAGCTCCGGTACCGGACGCCGTCTTCCAAACAATGTAACCACATAACCCATCTCTTTTGCATGTTTTACCGTATCGTCCAGGAATATCTTGATCCCCGGATAGGTCTTAAAATAATCTTCGATATACTGTGCGGCTTCTTTCTTCGTAATACTCAGGTCCTGGCTTAACCCGAAAGAACTGATCCCATACACAATTCCGAAATTCACCGCCTTGGCATTGCGCCTCTGTTGGTCCGTCACCTCTTCAAAAGGCACATGGAATACCTGAGACGCCGTGATCCTGTGGATGTCTTCCGCCTCTTTATACGCCTCGATCAGGTGACTGTCCCCAGAACAATGAGCCAACACTCTAAGCTCGATCTGAGAGTAATCGGCGTCTACAAATACATATCCTTCTTCCGGTATGAAGACCTTGCGTATCAGCCTTCCCAATTCCATACGCACCGGTATATTCTGAAGATTCGGCTCCGTACTGCTAAGTCTCCCTGTCGCCGTAATCGTCTGGTTGAATTTGCTGCGAATCCTGCCGTCCTCACAGATATAATTGGCAAGCCCGTCGGCATAGGTCGACTTAAGCTTCGAATACTGCCTGTATTCCAATATCTTAGACACAACCGGATAATCCGGCGCAAGCTTCTCTAATACATCTGCCGCCGTAGAATACCCTGTCTTCGTCTTCTTCCCTCCCGGCAGCTTCATGTTTTCAAACAGGACTACCCCAAGCTGCTTCGGCGAATTGATATTGAACCTCTCCCCGGCGTCCTCATAGATCTCCTGTTCCAGCTCCACGATCTTTGTGCCTAACTGGCCGCCATAATACTTAAGAGCCTCCGCTTCCACCTTCACACCGTTTTGTTCCATGTCATACAGCGTGAACACCAAAGGCATCTCAATCTCGGCAAAGAGCCTGTCCATCCCGCATTCTCTAAGTTTCTCCCATAGAATATCGGAGGCGGCATACGCCGTATATGCTTCATAACATACCTTAATATAAGGTTCTGCCTTATCTTCTATTATAATATCCAGCTGCTCCCTCGCAACATCATCATACGTATAGTTATTCTTCAAAGGATTCAGCAAGTACGCGGCTACCGTCGCGTCAAAACAATTCCCGGTATCCGAAAGCCGCAGTTTGGAAAGAGCCTGCTTCAGATCAAACATCACATAACGCCCGGCAGCTCCTGCAATCTCCTCAAGCCCTGCCAAAAGCCATTCTGCCGTAATGCCGTCCCCCGTCCGAATACAATAAGCGCCCTCCTTCGAGAAACACAGCCCGATCCCGCCGACTCCGGCCTGATCGGCAAAAAGCGGCAGCACGTCCTGCGTATTCCTGAAAATGCATGCACCGACACATTCTGCTCCTATAGCCGCCTTAAGTATTTTCTTTGCCTCTTCTTCCTGTGTAATCTCCTGAAAGGATGTCTCCGCCTCATTCACCGGCGACGCAACATCGAACCGAGACAGCAGATTCTTGAATTGAAGACGCTGAAAATACGCGTACGCCTCCTCCGTATACAGATTACCAAGTTTTGCTTCCTCCAGCACAAAGGGGAAATCCGCCGTCACATTGATCGTAGCAAGTTCCTTGCTCATGACAGCCAGATCCCAATGCTCCTTCAGCGCCTTAGAGGCCCGGGGCGGTTTTATCTCATCCACATGGGCATACGCCTCCTCAATGGAATGGTATTCTATGATAATCTTCGTCGCCGTCTTCTCCCCGATACTCGGAACCCCCGGTATATTATCTGACGCGTCTCCCATCAGCGCTTTCAGATCAATAAATTCCCTGGGAGTAACCTGATAACGTTCCTTAACATCCTCCGCGTAATAATCCTCTACCTCTGTCTTCCCCTGCTTCGTCTTCGGAATCCGTATCTTCACACGCCCTGTCGCCAACTGCAGCAGATCCCGGTCTCCCGATATGATCGACACGTCCATCCCTTCTGCTTCACATCTTGCCGCCAAAGTGCCCAGAAGATCGTCTGCCTCCAGTCCCGCCTGCTCAATCGTCTTCACTCCCATAGCGCCAAGGACTTCTTTGATAACAGGAACCTGTTGGCGCAGTTCTTCCGCCATCGGTTTCCTGGTTCCCTTATATTCCGTATACATCTTATGCCGGAATGTAGGCGCATGGACGTCGAAAGCCACCGTCAGGTATTCCGGTTCCTCTTCTTCCAGTATTTTCAACATAATCGTCAGGAAGCCATAGACTGCATTCGTATGGAGCCCCTCCGAATTCGTCAGATCCGGCAGACCATAAAAGGCACGGTTCAGAATACTGTGCCCGTCTATCAACACCATCTTACTACCCATATCAGACTCTCCATTCATATTTTGAAACTACTTTATTACTATACACCAAAATCAACACTTTTAAAAGACATTCTTTGCGTGTTCTTCATATATACAAAAATTTCATATAGCTTACCGATAAAAGAGAGCCCTGATGCGCCGGGATACCAGGATGGATTATATCGCCGATATCCGCTGGCTTGATAAAATTAAGAAATTTAAAGATGACTTTAAAGATGACGAAATCCGATATTGACTTCACGAACCGGTACATCCGTGTCAGTAAAACATATGATCCGGCGAACCGTGTTGTCGGAGCACCCAAGACCGCACCCACGTTGCTCTCATGGCATAACAGGGAGTTCCCTTGGATGAGCTTGCCCCATTTCTGCCGCATTTTTGAATTTTAAACAAAAAAATCCCGCAAGCCCTTATTTTAAAGGTCTCCGGGATTTTGATTCAATACGCGAAACGGCGCAAAACCTGAATCGCAACGGTTCGATTTTGCGCCGCATACTGCGGATGGTGGGACTTGAACCCACACGAGGTCGCCCCCGCAAGATTTTGAGTCTTGTGCGTCTGCCATTCCGCCACATCCGC
>CANODD010000267.1 GCA_947564705.1 uncultured Dorea sp.
GATAATGCCAATGTGATGAAGAAGGACCCGGATTTCCCTGCAAAACTGACGGCAGGCGAAGATACTTACGCAGGAAATAAATATGCTTTGAGGTCTTTTGAAAAAGCAGTGGAATTGAACGAATACTATAACAGCGATTTTCTGTCTACGTCTTATGAAGACGCCTGCGAGATGTTATATAACGAGAAGGGAGCTCAATGGATCTGTCTGACGCAGGCGCTTACCAATATCTATGATCTGTATGGCGACAATGATAATATCGGTGTGTTTGCGGTCCCGGCCGATGAAAAGGAAGATACTACGATAACAACGTGGATGCCGGCGTCTATCTATGGAAATAAGAACAGTGACAAAACAGACGAGATTCTCCGGTTTATGAAGTTCTATATCTCGGATGAGGCGTTGGATGCATATACATCTGTTTTACTGCCGGAAGGACCGGTTTGTGTGAAAGGATACAAATTATCTGACGATGCGTATCCGGCAGTTTCCGAAGATATGCAGGCGTATTTTGACAGCGGAAAGATCGGACTGGCGATGGAATTTATCACAGATATTAAAGGGGCAAACTGTCCGTCCATATGTCAGGAGGCCGGGTCCGGGCAGACTACTGCGGAAGAATCGGCGGCAAAGTACGACGCAGACTGCAGGCTGCAGGCGCAGCAGCTCGGATATGAGTGGGCGCAGTAGATAATGGATTTAACAGTGTGATCAATCAAACTTACGGGCTGTCTGATTTATGTCGGTGCTGATGTGAAACGGGCAGTCCGGGAGATCTGTTTCTGGTTGGATAGGACACTACTGTAGTATAAGAAAGGAAGAGTTATGAAAGGAAAAAGAATGTATTCGCTTTGGTTTCTTGTGCCTGCGGTGATTGTTTTTACCATTTTCTTTCTCGTACCGACCATAATCTCGGTTTATTTCAGCATGATGAACTGGACCTTTAAGGATATGTCATGGGCGGGATTAAAAAATTATAAGACCTTTCTGTCAGATTATTCGATGGCGATCGGTATCAAGAATACTTTGATCTATGGGTTTGCGACCAGTGGCATCAAGGTGGTTCTGGGATTTTTATTAGCCGTGTTTCTGACCAGTTCGATCCGGACAAAGAATTTTCTTAGAAGTATTGTATTTTTTCCCAATATTGTCTCGACAATTGCGGTTGGAATCACTTTCTGCGCATTGATGCATCCGTCGCGTGGAGTGATCAACCAGGCGTTGGCTGCGATTGGAGTGAACGGTCCGGACTGGCTCGGGGATGTCCGGCTGGCTCTTGGAAGCGTGATTGCAACGGATGTCTGGAAAGGTGTGGGAGTATCTACGATTATCTATATTGCGGGTATAACGGCCATAGACCTTAATTATTACGAGGCGGCGTCTATAGACGGCGCGACTTCCCTCCAAAAGCTGGTCCGTATTACGCTGCCGCTGTGCAGGCCTTCTATCAACTCTGTGATCATCCTTTCGCTGACCAGCGGATTAAGGTTCTTTGACCTGATATGGACAATGACCGGCGGCGGTCCTGGATTTGCCACGGATGTATTGGCGTCTATTGTGTACAAGAAGTATGCGGCAGGATATTACGGGCTTTCGACGACAGGGAACGTTATTATGCTGATTATCATCGCGGTGATTGCGCTTCCGCTTCAGCGGTTTCTGCAGGGTAAGGAGGAAGAATCATGAAAAAGAAGAGACATATGATTTTTCTGGGGGACTTTATCGGGGTAATAGCTGCAGCCGTTATTTTTATTGTCCCATTTATATTTATGTTGGTGAATTCGCTGAAAGAGCGCAGGGAAGCAAATCTTTTGAAGATGACTTTTCCGGAAGAGCTTAAGTGGGAGAATTTTGCAGAGGCATTTCAGGCCAATCATTATCAGATACTCACAGCGTTCAAAAACAGCCTGCTTCTGACATTTTTTTCGGTTCTGGGACTGGTCTTAGTCGGTTCTATGGCAGGCTATGTGATGCAGCGGCGGCGTGATAAGGTTACTGGGATGATCAATATCCTTTTTACGATGGGGCTGATGATCCCGGCGGCGGTCATGCCGACGATATGGCTGCTCCAGTATCTGCATTTGTATAAGACGATGCTTGGTATTACTATGATAGAGATCGCGCTTCAGATTCCTTTTACGGTTATGCTGTACCGCGGATTTATGGCGTCTATTCCAAGAGAGTTGGAGGAGGCCGCGATGATCGACGGTTGTTCGCCGATTCAGTTGTTTATCAGGGTTATCTTTCCGTTATTGCGGCCTGTTACGGCGACAGTCATCATTTTGAACGCCTGCGCCGTATTCAATGATTTTGCGAATCCGTTATATTTTTTCCCGGGGAAAGAAAATGTTACTGTCCAGCTGACGTTGTATACATTCATGGGACAGTATACGAGTTCTTATAATTTGTTGTTTGCGGATGTTATTATTATTACGCTCCCCATGTTGATCATATTTGTATTGTTTAATAAGCAGTTAGTGGCGGGAATGACGGCCGGCGCTGTGAAGGGATAGGATTGTACTCCATCCGATTAGAAATAAAGGAGAGAAGAACATATGAGAATCGGAAATAGCGGAACAATAGAGAGGAATTACCGAGTTGCAAAAGGGATGTATGCCGAAATCGGTGTGGATACGGATAAGGTGTTGGAAAAACTAGCGGAAATACCGATTTCCGTACATTGTTGGCAGATTGACGACCTGCAGGGATGGGAATTCCCGCAGAAAGAATTAGACGGAGGAATTGCGGCGACCGGGAATGCGCCCGGAAAAGCCGGGTCGCCGGAAGAGTTTATGAGAGATCTTAATCAGGCTTTGGATCTGATCCCGGGACATACGAAGCTTGCGCTTCATTCGATTTACATGAATAAACATGGGAAAAAGCTCGCGCGTAATGAGATCGGACCGGAGGAATTTGTGGAATGGGTTGATTATGCGAAGGAAAGAGGGATTGGGCTGGATTTTAACCCGACATATTTTGCACATCCGGGATATGATTCGAACTCTACGTTGACGAACCCGGACGAAGGTATCCGGCGCTTCTGGATCGAACATGGGATCGCTTGCAGGAAGATTGGGGACTATTTCGGGAGAGAACTGGGGGAAACATGTATTACAAACCATTGGATCGGGGATGGGAGTAAGGATATCTGTGTCGATAAACTGCGCCCACGCCTACTCTTGAAAGATTCATTGGATCAGATCTTTGCGGAGAAGCTGGAATACAATAAAGATTCCTGTGAATCAAAGGTATTTGGTCTTGGAAGTGAATCATATGTTCCGGGTTCGAATGAATTCTATACGGAATATGCGGCGCATACAGGGAACTGTATTGTATGTATGGATGCCGGGCATTTTCATCCGACAGAAACCATCGGGCCCAAATTCACCAGTTACCTTGCGTTCGGGGATGAAATTCAGCTTCATGTATCCAGACCGGTGCGTTGGGATTCCGACCATGTTGTGATTCTGGATGATCCTACGAAAGAAATTATGGAAGAGATCGCCACCTATCAGGCGTATGATAAGGTTCATATCGGTACGGATTATTTTGACGCGTCTATTAACAGGATTGCAGCTACGGCAATCGGCGCGCGCAGTACACGTAAAGCCTTGATGCTTGCGATGCTGCGTCCGGTTGACGAATTAAAAAAGCTGGAATATGATGGAAATACGACGAAGAGGCTTGCTTTGTTGGAAGAGGTAAAGATGCTGCCCGCGGGGTTCGTGTGGGATTACTTCTGTGAGACGCGAGGGGTAGCTGGCAGAGAGTGGATTGCACGTTTAAGTACCAAATAATATTGAAATAGAAGATTGCTTAACAGAAGATTGCTTAACAGAAGATTGCTTAACAAAAGATTGTATAACAGAAGATTGTATAACAGGGA
>CANODD010000268.1 GCA_947564705.1 uncultured Dorea sp.
TAGCGCTTTTTGGTTGGAACCGATATATCAGGAAGCAGAATATGGGGTTCCAACCAAAAAGCGCTATATAGAGACCGATAGGATAGATAAAAGGATGTATACGAAAAGCCCCGGAAAAATCCAACCTAAGCAGACAGAAAACCGCCCTCGTCAGTCCGCATCCCGGGCATGGCAGTCCCGTAATCATAACCATCGGACACAGGCTGTGCAGATAATTTTTTCCAAATACAAAATAGGCGATAAAAAATATAATCGCCCATTTCATATCTTTTATATCTTCCCATAATATTTTGAAAACATCCTGTACTGCAGATACAAAAGTCCGTCTCATCTAAAATTCATTCCTACATAATAATCTTCTTCGGACACTTCTCGGCGCATTTACCGCAATTCGTACATTTCTCCGGATCGATATGGGCAACATTGCCTTCCACCTTGATGGCGTCAGATTCACAGACCTTCTCGCACATCTTACAGCCGATACATCCGACGGAACATGCTTTCATGACGTCTTTGCCCTTATCGTGAGAGCTGCACTGTACCAGATGCTTCTGGTCATACGGAACAAGCTCGATCAGTTTCTTCGGGCATGCGGCTATACACTTGCTGCAGGCTTTACACGCTTCTTTATCCACAACGGCAACGCCGTTCACGATATGGATAGCGTCGAAAGGACATGCCTTCACACAGCTTCCCTCGCCGAGACATCCGTAATTACAGGACTTCGGGCCTCCGGCCTGCATCATGCTGACCATCACACAGTCATTCAGACCATGGTATTCATAATCCTTTCCTGCCTTATCGCAGGTTCCGGCACATTTCACAAAAGCAACCTGGCGCGCCTGCGCGCCTGCCTCTATCCCCATGATCGTGCCGATCTTCTCTGCCACCGGAGCGCCGCCTACCGGACAGCCGCCGATCTCGGCTTCTCCTTTGACGATGGCCGCCGCAAGACCGGAACAGCCTGCGTAACCGCAGCCGCCGCAGTTATTTCCCGGAAGCACTCCAAGGATGGCTTCCTCTCTCTCATCAACCTCTACCGCAAATTTCTTGCCTGCAACTCCCAGGAACACACCGATGAACAAACCGGTGCCGCCCACGATTACCGCAGCAATGATAATACCTGTAACACTCATCGTTACATCCCTCCTATATCAGTCCTGAGAATCCACAGAACGCAATCGCCATAAGGGTTGCTGTCACCAGCACGATCGGCGTTCCCTGGAAGGACTCTGAAATATCGTTGTATGCGATCTTCTCACGGATCCCCGCCATGATCACAATCGCGATCAGGAATCCGACAGATGTTCCGATACCGTTAATCACACCCTGAAGGATACTGTACTCCTTCTGTACGTTGGTGAGCGCTACGCCAAGCACCGCACAGTTCGTGGTAATCAAAGGCAGATACACACCAAGCGCATTGTAAAGCGGCGGCATCGCTTTCTTAAGAAACATCTCCACGAACTGAACCAACGCCGCGATAATCAGGATGAATACGATAGTCTGCAGGTATTCAAATCCTAACGGCATCAGGATAAACTTATAGATCAAACTGGTAACTAAAGATGCTATCGTAATAACGAATACTACGGCTCCGCCCATACCTGCCGCGGTATCCACCTTCTTAGATACGCCCAGGAACGGACATATCCCTAAGAACTGGCTGAGTACAACGTTATTCACAAGAGCAGATCCGATTGCAATAATCAATAATTCTTTCATCTATGTACCCCTCCTACTTCTCATTTCCTGTCGGAAAAACTTTACCGCTGCACGCGCCGTTGCCGCAGGAAGCACAGCCTTCTCCGCATCCGGACGCCTCCGGAACCTTCTTGCCCTTCTTCGCAGCATTGTTCCTTACCTTATTCTGCAAAGCTACAAGGAACGCCAATACCAGGAACGCCCCCGGCGGAAGGATGAAGATCGTTACCGGCACATAACCGCCCTTTCCTGCCGCTGCATCCGCAAGCGGAAGAATCTGCTTTCCGAAAGCCGCTCCCGTACCGATCACTTCACGCACGATACCGATCGCCGTCAGGCCCACCGTGAATCCAAGTCCCATACCGATACCGTCAAAGATGGACGGCAGAACCGGATTCTTGGACGCATAACTCTCGGCACGGCCAAGGATAATACAGTTTACTACGATCAGCGGAATGTAAAGCCCAAGGGAATCATACAGACTCGGAACGAAACCTTCCAGGAGGAACTGTACGATCGTTACAAATGACGCCACAACTACGATAAACGCCGGCATTCTGACAGAATCCGGAATAATCTTACGCAGCATGGAGATCAGCATATTTGACAGCACAAGTACGACCGTTGTAGAAAGGCCCATACCTACACCGTTAGTGGCGGACGTCGTTACCGCCAGGGTCGGACACATACCCAGCATCAGAACGAAGGTAGGGTTTTCTTTGACCAGACCGTTATAGATTCTTTCGGTACAATTATTCATCTTACTACCTCCCGTCTCTTATTGAAATGCAGCCTGATAATATCCAAGCGCTGCGTTGACCGCACCGGTCACAGATCTTGAGGTGATGGTCGCGCCGCTCAACGCGTCGATGGGTTCCCCGTCTCCTCCGTCCTTAGATACTACAAACTTCTCTGCCTGTTTTCCTTCATACTGTCCATAGAATGCAGGTTCCGTCGCCTTCATTCCAAGACCCGCCGTCTCATTGATGGACAGGATAGAAACTCCGTTCACCGTACCGTCGCCGGTAATACCTACCGTCACCTGGATACTGCCGCCAAAGCCATCCTTATCCGTAGCCGTCACAACATATCCCATGTCCCCCACGATACAGGCCTCGTCAATCGTCCCGTTCACACCCATATCGGCAATCGCCTGGTCGGCGGCCGTCTGGTCGATCTCCACCTGCTCGAAATCATTAATATCCGCCTCCGGAAATACCTTCTGCCATGCCTCTTTCTTCTTCGTCTCCTGCGCCTGCGCAATCGGAGCCTTTGTGATCTCATATACCAGTCCGAGCCCCAGGCCCGCAACCAGCGTGATCACCGTCAGGATCAATGTATTCTTTATAATTTTATTCATTACTTCTCTCCTCCTTTACCAAAGGGCTTTGGAAGAGTAACTCTCTCGATCAAAGGCACCACAAGGTTGCTGATGATGATCGCATAAGATACCCCTTCCGCGGAACCGCCGAAGAGACGGAACAGACCCGTCAGGATACCAAGGAGCATACCATAGACGATCTGACCCTTCTTCGTGATCGGTGAAGTCACATAATCGGTGGCCATAAACCATGCGCCGAGCATCAGTCCGCCTCCGCATAAATGTGCGGTGATATACTGGGGATCGAAGAAGCCTATGTCAGGATTCGCGAAATGCCCGAAGATACCGATGAATACTGTAAATGTCACAATATAAGTTCCCGGAATCCGAAGATCAATCACGCCCATCAGGATCAGGAAGATCGCGCCGATGATAACCGCAATCACGGACGTCTCACCGATGGTTCCCGGAATCCGTCCAAGCAGCATACTCATGCTGTCGACTGCTCCGCCCGCCTTTAACTGCGCAAGGGGCGTCGGTCCCGTCACACCGTCATAGACAAAGGTGGTCATCTGACTGGTAAATGAAATCAGAAGGAAGCATCTTGCGCCAAGAGCCGGGTTCATGAAGTTCTGCCCCAGTCCTCCGAAGAGCTGCTTCACGATCAGGATCGCAAAGATACCGCCGATCACTCCCATCCACCACGATGCGGAAGGCGGCATGTTCAGCCCCAGCAATAAGCCGGTAACCACCGCGCTGAAATCGTCTACCGTGATCTTCTTATGCATTAATTTCTCATATATGTATTCTGTCAGGACAGATGACGCCGTCGTACAGATCAGCATCACAAG
>CANODD010000269.1 GCA_947564705.1 uncultured Dorea sp.
AGAACTAGTACACTAGTACACTGGCGCACTGTACAGGTAAAGAATGAAAACCTCCGGATTGTGCTTCAGCATAGCCAGGAGGTTTTTGTGTGTTTCAGGATGGTGGTGTGCCTGCCATACATGACCTTTTAATCCTGCTATTATATATATTATCTATAAGAGGTATGACTATATAAATTTATTCAATTAGACGGATTAAAAAATTAGGAATATACTTTTAGTATAATCAAAAACTATTAACTTGAGGTTGTTTGAATGTAAACACTGTAGACAGACAGTTGTGATAAGCGCTTTGTAAGATAAAGATTTGAGATCAGGAAGGGTAAAAGATATGATTTATTTGGATAATGCGGCGACGACTATGAGAAAGCCGCAGAAAGTAATTGATGCTGTTGTACAGGCTATGAGTTCCATGGGGAACGCGGGAAGAGGCGTGAACGATGCTTCTCTGAGCGCGTCCAGGATTATCTATGATACGCGGGAGAGAATCTGCCGCATGGTCGGCGGGACGAATCCCAGGCAGGTTGTATTTACCTGTAATTCTACGGAGAGCCTGAATATGGCGCTTCGGGGGCTTTTGAATCCGGGTGACCATGTAATTACGACGATGCTGGAACATAATTCGGTTCTCAGGCCTCTCTATGATCTGGAGTCGAAAGGGACGAAGCTGACGATCATAGGATGCAGGGAGAGAGGAACATTTGATATAGAGGATATGAGAAAGGCGATTACATCTGAGACGAAGATGATCGTCTGCACGAACGGGTCGAACCTTACAGGGAACTATGTGGATTTGAAGCCCATCGGAGAGCTGGCGCATGAGAACGGGCTCTTGTTTGTGGTAGACGCGTCCCAGACGGCCGGGGTCTTCCCTATCGATGTGGAAGAGATGAAGATCGACGTCCTGTGCTTTACCGGACATAAAGGAATGTTAGGCCCCCAGGGAACCGGCGGTATGTATGTGCGGGAAGGAGTGTCGGTACGATCGCTGAAAGCGGGCGGAACCGGTGTTCAGACATACAGCAAGACGCAGCCGGCGCAGATGCCTACGGCTCTGGAAGCGGGAACTTTGAACGGACATGGGATCGCGGGGCTGCATGCCGCGTTGGAATACCTGGAGGAATACGGGATTGATAATATCCGTGCGAGAGAACAGGAGCTGATGTGGCGCTTTTATGAAGGTGTTAAGGATATTGAGAACGTAACGATATACGGCGATTTTACTACGAAGAACCGTTGCGCGATTGTGACGCTGAATATCGGTGATTATGATTCCTCGGAAGTGAGCGATGCACTTCTTACAGAATATAGCATATCTACAAGATCAGGAGGGCATTGTGCACCGCTTATGCACGAAGCCCTTGGGACAGTGGAGCAGGGGGCTGTGAGATTCAGCTTTTCGCATTATAACACGGACGAGGAAGTGGACACAGCCATTCAGGCGGTCCGTGAACTGGCCAAAGAAGAGTAAGGAAAGTTTAAGGAGGAAGTAAGATGAATTTATCAGATTCAAAGAAAAAACTGGCGCTCGCCGGTGTGATCTGCGGACTTGTAGCGGCATGTCTTGCGTTCATGGGTAATCCGGCGAACATGGCGTTCTGTATCGCATGTTTTATCCGCGATACGGCAGGGGCGCTTGGTATGCACCAGGCAGAGGTGGTACAGTATGCAAGGCCTGAGATCATCGGTCTGGTACTGGGGGCATTTATCATCTCGATTGCAACAAAGGAATATCGTTCTACAGGAGGATCATCTCCGATGGTTCGTTTCGTCCTGGGAATGATTATTGTGATTGGATCCCTTGTATTCCTGGGATGCCCGCTGCGTATGGTGATCCGTATGTCTGCAGGTGACCTGAATGCATGGGTTGCGTTGATAGGGTTTATCCTTGGGGTGGCTACAGGTGTATTCGCACTTAAGAAGGGCTTCAGTCTTGGCAGAGCGCATGCGGTAAATAAAGTGGGCGGAACGATGCTTCCGGTAATCATGGTCGGAATCCTGATCATGGCGATGATCCCGTCTTTATTGAAGGCAAGCGAGGCAGGGCCTGGAAGTATGCATGCACCGATCATCGCGTCGCTGGTCGGCGGACTGGTCTTCGGAGCAGTGGCGCAGAAGTCCAGGATGTGTTTTGCCGGAAGTATCCGGGATATCATTCTGATGAAGAATTTTGACCTGTTCAGCGTGATCGCGGGATTATTCGTGGTAATGCTGGTATTCAATCTGGCTACGAGCCGCTTTGTGTTAGGTTTTAATACGCCTGGTATCATCGCGCATTCCGACCATCTGTGGAACATCCTTGGCATGTATACGGTTGGGTTTGCCGCGACACTTGCAGGCGGCTGTCCGCTGCGTCAACTGATCCTTGCAGGACAGGGCTCTTCTGATTCTGCGGTAACGGTTATGGGAATGTTCGTGGGAGCAGCGCTGTGCCATAATCTCGGCCTTGCGGCAAGCGGAACGGCTATGAACGCGGAGACGCAGGAGGTCGTAGCGGGCGCTGTGCCGCCGCATGGGAAAGTGGCATGTATCATCTGTATCATTGTTTGTTTTGTGATTGCATTTACCAGCAAACGGGATGAAAATAAAAATTAATGGTTGAAATGAAACACGATACATAGTATTCTGGGAAAGAAGGTAATAATATGAAGGAAGTAGATGCAAGAGGTCTTTCTTGTCCGGAGCCGTTGATGCTTACGGCAGAAGCTCTTAAGGGAGCTTCAGGGCCGGTTAAGATCCTGGTAACGGAGCCTCATCAGAAGATGAACGTTGAGAAATATGCCAGGGATCATGGTAAGAAGTCAACAGCCAGCGAGAAGGACGGATATTTTGAAGTGGTGATTGAGTAAACATGAGAAAAAAAGAGTTAAAGCTGGTTGTAACATTCCATACGACTGCAGATGCGATGGCGATGGAGAAAGCGTGTAAGGAGTATCAGGTGCCCGGGCGTATTATACCGGTTCCGAGAGCGATCTCGGCGGGGTGCGGGCTGTCCTGGTGCGCAGATCTGGGAGACAGAGAACAGATTGTCGATATGATGCGCAAAGCAGGCATTGAAGAAGAAGAGATGCATGAATGTATGGTGTAGAGAATCAAAAAAAGAGACAGGTATGTTCCTTCGTGAACGTACCTGTCTTTTAAGGTGTAGCATCCATAATCATACTCCTTTAACGAATACATCTAACACATGCGGCAGAAGCTTGTCGCTGTGTTTCGTAAGTGAAAACTTACCTTTGAAAAGAGCCCAGTCATAAAGCAGCGCCCGTTCGTACATAGCATAGATGTCCATCAGTTCTTCCGCCGAGCTGGTATTTTCGAATTCCCCGTTTTTGAGAGCTTCATCCAGAATCTCCGTTATCCATTTGTAATAGAACCTCTTGTTATCTGCCAGAGATTTCTTATCCCTGGTAATAAGCTGTGAAGAATAGAGGTATGCAAGAAGATGGATATCAACGCTGCTTTCGATCATATAGAACAGTTCGTGGTTCAAAAGCAGTAACTTATCGTAAGCGGACATATCCGGGTCAATGGTTGAAGCTAATTCTTCATATTTCTGATCAAACAGATCAGAGAGGGAATTTAAAAGAGCTTCCTTTCCTTTGAAATAATGATAGAAAGTGCCTTTGGACGTCTTGGATGCTGCGATAATGTCTTCCACAGTAGTGTTGTCGTAACCGTTCTTGTAAAACAGATTCCATGCTGACTTGATAATACGGTTCTTCGTTGATCGCCTTTTGCGTGGCATTGGCATCATTCCTTTCATATTGGCATACCATTTATAAGAAGAGAAGCGGATTATCCCCTTAACCCGCTTCCTTGCTTATTGAGTATATTCTTTGCATTTTATAAAAAGATATGCTATACTCAATA
>CANODD010000270.1 GCA_947564705.1 uncultured Dorea sp.
AGATATCCTTCCGATTCAATCTGCTGTATGTTGGCAAGGGTGTGAAAAGTGACCAGATAAATGATAAATAATAAATAACAAAAAACATGATCGCACACTTTGCAAATAAGTATTAATTTGTTATAATATTTTAATATAGTATAAAGTGAAAGCGATGATTGCAGAGATGGAGGTTTTTGAAATGAGCAAAGAAGAAAAGAACGGTTATACAATACAGTCTGACGAGAATCTTGGCGAGATTAAGATTGCGGATGAAGTAGTGGCGATTATTGCGGGGCTTGCGGCGACTGAGGTGGAGGGAGTATCTTCCATGACAGGGAACGCTACGAGAGAGCTGGTAAGCAAGTTAGGCATGAAGTCCCTGTCCAAAGGTGTGAAAGTAGATGTCCTGGAAGGAATCGTTACCGTTTCTCTGGTATTGAACTTAAAATACGGCTACAATATTAAAGACACGACCCAGAAAGTACAGGAGAAGGTGAAAGCGGCGATCGAGAATATGACAGGACTTGAGGTTGCCGACGTCAATATCCGTGTTGCAGGGGTGGATATGCCGGAGGAAGCATAAGTGAAGAGAACAGAGTTAAGGGAACATATCTTTAAGATGGTGTTTGGAATAGAGTTCAATGGGAAGGAGGATATGCCGGAACAGTTGGAACTCTATTTCGAGCAGCTTGGAGAAGTCAGCGAGAAGGATCTGAACTATATTCAGGAGAAAGCAAAGAAGGTTGCCGGGAAAGCAGGTGAGATCGATGCTCTTCTCAATGAACATACGAAAGGGTGGAAGACCGTTCGTATGAATAAGGTGGATCTTACGATACTTCGCCTTGCGGTATACGAGATCAAATGGGATGAAGACGTCCCGACGGGGGTTGCGATTGACGAAGCGGTGGAGCTGGCGAAGAAGTACAGCAGCGACGAGGGCCCGGCTTTCGTGAACGCGGTGCTTGCGAAGCTGGTATAACCCGCTAATCTAGCTTTTGGAATATATTCGGAGGGAATCATGACTCGGAATGTGTATACAGTAAAGCAGGTCAATGCTTATATCAAGAATATGTTTACCCAGGACTATATGCTGAACCGTATCTATGTGAAAGGCGAGGTGTCGAACTGTAAATATCATACCTCGGGACATATCTATTTTTCATTAAAGGATGGGTCTGGAACGATTGCCTGTGTTATGTTTGCCGGGCGGCGTGGCGGGCTCTCTTTTCGTATGCAGGAAGGTCAGCAGGTCATCGTACTGGGCGCTGTCAGCGTATATGAAAGAAGCGGTTCTTACCAGCTCTATGCACAGGAGATCAGGCCGGACGGCGAAGGCGTTCTCTATGAACGTTTTCAGATGTTGAAAAAAGAACTGGAAGAGATGGGAATGTTCGCCCCGGAATATAAGAAGGCAATTCCGGCGTACGCAAGGCGCATCGGAGTCGTGACGGCTCCGACGGGAGCGGCGATTCGTGATATCATGAATATCGCGTCCCGAAGGAATCCTTATGTCCAGCTGATCCTGTATCCGGCACAGGTGCAGGGAGAAGGAGCGAAGGAGAGTATTGTCCGGGGGATACGTATGCTCCAGGAGACGGATGTGGATGTGATGATCGTGGGAAGAGGCGGCGGCTCCATTGAGGATCTGTGGGCGTTTAATGAGGAAGAGGTGGCGAGGGCCATCTTCCAGTGCCGGATTCCGGTTATCTCTGCCGTCGGTCACGAGACGGATACTACGATCGCGGATTATGTGGCGGACCTGCGCGCGCCTACGCCTTCTGCGGCGGCGGAGCTGGCCGTCAGCGATTACCTGCAGACGCAGATGCGGCTTAGGGAATATGAATTGCGTCTGAACCGTATCCTGGCACAGAAGCTTCGGACGGCGAAGCAGAAGCTTCGGGAGTACGGTATGCGGCTTAAGTATCTGCATCCCCGGTTCCGGCTGCAGGAACAGCAGCAGAGGCTGGCCGATCTGGAGGATATTCTGCGCAGACGGATGGAGGAAAAGCTGCGGGATTCCAGGCACAGGCTTGCCATTTATATGGAGATGATCAAAGGACTGTCGCCGATGGACAAGTTAAATCACGGATATTCTTATGTGGCAAATGAAGAAGGAAATGTGGTCAGGAGTATATGTCAGGTAAAGCGTCAGGATCATCTGGAGATATATGTTACGGACGGCAGGATCCGCGTGTCCGTGGAATCGACAAAGGAGGTACGGCATGACAGAGAAGATAGATGACAGAGAAGAGATTGGTCTGGAGGAGCTCTTTGAACGGTTGGAGACGACGATTCACAGTATGGAGGAAGAGGATATCTCTCTGGAAGATTCCTTTCGGCTCTATCATGAGGGAATCGATATATTAAAGAATTGTAATGACAGGATCGATGAAGTGGAGAAGAAGATGCTGATCCTGGATGAAGAGGGTGGATTACATGAATTCGAATCATGATTTTAAGGTACAGATGGAGCATAAAGTCCGAAAGATAGAAGAGATATTACAGGAATATCTCCCGAGACAGAGAGGATATCAGAGTATCATTATGGAGGCGATGAGCTATAGTCTCCTGGCAGGAGGAAAGAGGCTCCGTCCGATGCTGATGATGGAAACCTTTCGTTTGTACAACGGTTCATCAAAAGCGCTGCGTCCGTTCATGGCGGCGATTGAGATGATCCATACTTATTCGCTGGTGCATGATGATCTGCCGGCTATGGATAACGACGAATACAGGCGCGGCAGAAAGACGACGCATGTCGTCTATGGCGAGGATATGGGGATCCTGGCGGGGGACGCGCTACTTAATTATGCGTTTGAAACGGCGTTCAAGGCATTCGTAACGGAACCGGAGGACAGTCTTTTGACCGGGAGGGCTTTGACGGTTCTTGGGGAGAAGGCGGGAATCTACGGTATGATCGGCGGACAGGTGATCGACGTCAAAGAGACGGGGCACAGTGTCTCAAAGGATATGCTGGATACGATATATAAGCTTAAGACTTCCGCGCTGATCGAGGCTTCCATGATGATCGGGGCGATCTTAGGCGGCGTTTCCGAGGAGGAAGTAAAGAAGGTAGAAAAGATAGCGGAATATGTGGGCAAAGCTTTCCAGATACAGGACGATATCCTGGATGTGGAAAGTACAGAGGAAGTGTTGGGCAAACCGATTCACAGCGATGAGAAGAACGATAAGACGACATATGTGACGCTGTTGGGACTCGAAGAGGCTAAGAAGGAAGTCGAGAGGCTGTCAGATGAAGCGATTCGTCTTCTTCATCAATTGTCCGGTGAAAATGAATATCTGGAACGTCTGTTATTATGGCTGGTCCATAGAGACAGATAGAGAGGAATCTGAGATGTTAGAGAGGATACGCAGAGAAAATGATATCAAGGAACTGAATCTGGAAGAATTAGGTCAGCTGGCAGATGAGATTCGTCAATTTCTGATTGAGAAGATCAGTAAGAGCGGGGGGCATCTTGCGTCTAACCTGGGGGTAGTAGAGCTTACGATGGCAATGCATCTGGTTTTTCAGCTGCCGGAGGATAAGATTATATGGGATGTGGGGCATCAATCTTATACGCATAAACTGTTGACCGGGAGAAAAGAAGGTTTTGACGGACTGCGGAAATACGGCGGTATGAGCGGATTCCCCAAAAGAAAAGAGAGCGCCTGCGACGCGTTCGATACCGGCCATAGCTCGACTTCCGTATCTGCCGGACTGGGTTATGTGCATGCAAGAGACTTGAAGGGAGAAGATTATAGCGTGGTTTCCGTGATCGGGGACGGATCGCTGACGGGGGGAATGGCATACGAGGCATTGAATAACGCATCGACGCTGGATTTGATGTTTCTACCGCTGATGGAGTTAGATAAAGATTTGAATTTTCA
>CANODD010000271.1 GCA_947564705.1 uncultured Dorea sp.
CTGTCCCTGCATCTGCCCTTCTGCCTGTGCCCGCATCTGCTCTTCTGCCTGCATCTGCGTTTGCCCTTCTGACTGTCCCTGCATCTGCTCTTCCTGCTGTCCCTGCATCTGCTCTTCCTGCTGTCCCTGCATCTGCGTTTGCCCTTCTGGCTGTCCCTGCATCTGCCCTTCTGCCTGTGCCCGCATCTGCTCTTCTGCCTGCATCCGCATCTGCTCTTCCATCTGCTCCTTCATCCGTTTTTCTATCTCCGCCGCCGACTCGCTGCCCGAATCAAATCCGGCGCACAGAAGCATAGGTTTGCCAAGAATTTCAGAAAGTTCCTCCAGCTTTTCTCCGTCATTTCTTACCGTCTCCTTAAGCTCCATGACGGTCCCGTCATATTCATAAGACGTCTGGCTTTCCTCGTAAGCATTCTTCACCGTCTCCTGCTCCTTCGCCGGGACAAATAAAAGCAGATGCCCGAAGTCTTCCTCTGATATCTCATAAGGTATCTTCTCATCAATTCCCTTCTGCTGGATACCGATATTTACGATATCCGATGTATAAGTCGGCAGAGACAGATCACAATAAGCCTGCACAATCAGCACACACAGGATTGCCAGCACGGCGCCCCCATAGGGCTTTAAGAATTTGAATAATTTTCGCATATCTCACCTTTCCTTCCCTGACCACAAATATTTGATCGTATAAGTTCTTAAAAATCATGCCGCATAGGCGGTCCTGTCTTTTCGATAATGGTCTTAAAATCCATCCCTTTAAAATCCATCTCTTTAAAATCCTTTGAAGCCAACAGATTCTCTCTCATTTCCAGAACAAGCCTCCGGAACAGCATCATCTCCTCCGGTGTAATTCCCTGATACAGAACCTCCTCCATATCCGACATGATTCCCTTCAATGATTCGATGCACTCCCTCCCCTTCTCGGAGAGACGGATCCGGACGATTCTCTGGTCCTTCTCATCCTGCTCCCTTCTGATATAGCCCCGCTCTTCTAATTTCCGCAAGGCTACCGTCATAGACGGCGGCTTGATCCCGATCTTATCTGCCAGACTGCGCTGCGAAAGCTCTCCTTCACAGTTCAGTATGAAGAGGATACCCGCCTGGCTCGGCTTAAGCCCAAGTGTCTCCATCCGTTTCATCGCCTGATATTTACTTAGATGAAGTAACTGATGCAGCACAATAAATACCGATTCATCCTCTGTGTTCATCATTGCCCTTTTCCCTCCTTCCGCCCTCAAAAAATAACATTAACAGCGCGAAACATACACTGCAGCACATATACTGCAGCACATATATTCATTAGATATCTAACGATTATATTAGATATTTTTACCATATGTGTCAACATTATTCCGTGATTTTATAAATTATTATAGGAAAATTTATAGATATTTTATTAGATAATCAAACTATTTATATATTATATACTTCCGGTGTAAAGAATGCTTCCGTACTGTGCGGTGAAAGCGTTGTCCAGCAGTTGGGGGCGGTTCTTCCCCTGAGCGGACCTGGAAGCGTACCGGTGAATATACCCTTGAATGTCTGCTCAGGGGAAGAACCGCCCCCAACTGCCTGTGTATTAACCACTTAATTTTCTATAATGTATCGGAATCCAGGATAATCGTAAAGGGACCGTCATTGACCAGGCTTACTTTCATATCTGCTCCAAATCGTCCCCGCTCTACCGTCGGAACCTGTTCTTTACATTTCTCAATGATGTACTCGTACATCTCTTCCGCCATGTCAGGCGCCCCGGCCTCGATAAAGCTTGGCCGGTTTCCTTTCTTACAGTTCGCGTACAAGGTAAACTGCGAGATCAAAAGCAGCTCTCCTCCCACCGTTTCAAGAGACAGGTTCGTCTTCCCCTGTTCATCCTCGAAGATACGCAGTCCGAGCATCTTCCTGACCATCTTGTCCGCGATTTCCTTCGTATCGGAGCCGCACACGCCGATCAGAACCATGAAGCCCCTGCCGATCCTGCCAAGAACCTCTCCGTCCACTTTAACTTCACTTTCCCGTACTCTCTGAATTACAAATCTCATCTTATCTGACCTCCTTTTTCTCCGGCATCTGCGCTAGTATAATTGCAGCAAACATCAGCACACATCCAACCGATTCCCTCACAGACAGCCTCTCTCCCAGGACCACCCATCCCGCCAGGACTGAAAAGCAGGATTCCAGGCTTAGAATCAGGGACGCAACCGCAGGATTCACATTCTTCTGTCCTATGATCTGCAGGGTATATGCTACTCCGCAGGACAACACACCGGCATACAGTAAAGGCATCCATCCTGCGATCATCGCTCCGATCTTCGGCGTCTCCAGGGCAAACATAAACGGCAGCGACGCAATCCCGCACACAAAGAACTGGATACAGGACATCTTCACCCCGTCCACCTTAGGCGAAAAATAATCAATCACAAGGATATGCAGAGAGAATACCAATGCACACAGGAAAATCAGGATATCTCCTTTTCCTATGGTGAACCTCTCCGTAATACACAGAAAATACAGACCCGCCAGAGCCACCGCCACCGCAGACCACACCTTCCAGCCGATCTTCTTTCTGAGAAAGATCCCCAGCACCGGCACGATCACGATATAAAAGGCGGTAATAAATCCTGCTTTCCCCGCCGTCGTATACTGGATTCCGATCTGTTGAAGGCTGCTGGCGCCGAACAGCATCATACCGCAGGCAATTCCCCCGGCCATCAAATCCTTCCTGCCTGACGTTACGGACTTAGCCTCGTTTTCTCCGCCGTCCTTTTTCCCCGTCTCATTTTTTCCATTTATCCTTTCCAAAAACCAGATACAGGGAAGCAGCGCAATCCCCCCAATCAGGCTTCTGACGCCGTTGAATGTAAATGGTCCCAGATAGTCCATTCCCACGCTCTGGGCAACAAACGCAGTTCCCCAGATAAAAGCAGTTACCACTAATAAAATTGCATTTTTTGTTTTCATGGTCTTTTATCTCCTCGTTACTATATCATGCGCACAGTACAAAGTCGCATATTTTGTAATTATAGCATATTTATCCATATAAGTGTATAATAAATATGATTCCAAGAGATACTGAAATGGGGGATTGACATGAAAAAACATAGTAAGCTATATAAAAACTTCTTTTTTTACAGTGGTTTTCTGATGCTTATCAGCGAGATCTGGAAACAATACTGTCTTACTTATATTATAAATGAGGGAATCTATAACTGGTGGTATTTTCCATTCCAGTTGTGCAGCATCCCCATGTATGTCTGCCTGATCCTCCCCTGGTGCAATTCTCCTGGAATACGCGGCGTTCTTCTCGCATTCCTTATGGACTTCGGTCTTCTGGGAGGTATCTTCACATTCTTTGATACTAGCGGCATGTACTACAGCTATTTACCTCTGACCTTCCATTCATTTGCCTGGCATATTCTTCTGATCTTTCTGGGGATTCGTGCCGGTCTGGCCAGAGAATCCGACCATTCGCTGAAAGGCTTCCTGAAATGCGCATGCCTTTTCTTTGCATGCTGCCTGGCTGCGACGACTTTCAATCTCTTGTTCCATTCTTATGGGAAGATTAACATGTTCTATATCAGCCCCTACTATTCTATGGGACAAGTCGTCTTCCGCGATATCGCCCGTATGCTTGGAAATAATGCAGGAATCCTGATCTATATTGCATCCATTATAACCGGTGCGGGAATTCTGCATCTTTTCTGGAATCGAATTTCTGGATTCGAATAAACATATCTATTGACATTTCAGGATAACTGTGTTTTAATACTCATATAGTTAGTTACTCAACTAATTAACCATATAAGCGACCAGGACAAGGAGGAGCTTTATGAAACTTAACCTTGATCAGGAA
>CANODD010000272.1 GCA_947564705.1 uncultured Dorea sp.
GGCACAGGAAGCAATACGGCAGGCAATCAAAGGGGAAGCCAACCGGGCGATATTGTGGAAATTATAACAAGGATTAAGGATAATGGTTATTGTGTATATGGGACAGCAATGAAAGGCAGCATTGCATATGACAGGGCAGACTATACAAAAGGAGCAGGCATTGTAATAGGCAATGAGGCAAACGGAATACAGGGCAGGGTTCTGGAATGTATAACGGCAAGTATAATACTAATATACTGATTAAAAACTCAATGGAGCGCAAATATGGACACACAGGAATTATACAAAGAAAAGACGAACGAAGAGCTTTTAAAAATGTATAAAGAGACAGGGAAGCTTGAGATCAAGCAGGAGATCGTCATGCGGTATATCTACCTTGTAAAGAGTATTGCGCTGCAGATGAGGGATATCTACGTCAGTTTTTCTCAGGTAGACGATATCATCAGCGAAGGTGTGATCGCGATCATGTCATCCATCGAGAAATTTGATATGGATAAGAATGTCAAATTCGAGACGTTTATTTCTAAGAGGATCAAGGGAATGATCATCGACCTGGCAAGGAAGCAGGACTGGGTGCCAAGAAGTACAAGAAAGAGCACAAGAGATATTGAAGAAGCGGTGACAACGTTATATAATAGATTAGGGTACTATCCTTCCGTGCAGGAGGTGACGGAGTATCTGAATATTACGCCCGAGAAATATCAGGAGACGATGAGAAAAGCTTCGCTGTTCAATGTGCTCTCGCTGGATATGGTTCTTGCGGAAGCCCAGGGCAATGAGGTGGGGGTGACGCTGCCTCAGGGGGAGAAAAATGATCAGCCTGAGAGTCAGTTTCTCAAGAAGGAATTGACGGAAGTTCTTGCAGAAGGGATCGGGATGCTCAAGGAGAACGAGCAGCTTGTGATCTCACTGTATTATATAGATGAACTGAATATGAGACAGATCGCGGATGTACTCAAGGTGAGCGAGCCAAGAGTCTCCCAGATCCATACGAATGCGATTAAGAAGCTGCGGAAACACATGGAAAGATTCAACGAAGAAAGGGAGAGTTAAAATGTTTCAAGGATATTATGACCTGACGTCTAATATGATCACACAGAACCGGAATATGAATATTATAAGTAATAATATGACGAACGTCTCTACGCCGGGTTATAAGGAAGATCGGCTGATGCAGAGTACATTCCGCGACGAGATGATCTATCGCTATGAGAGGGAGGACAGCGCTGCCAGGACTCCGGTGGGTACAGTGTCCCGGATGAATATTGCGGACGAGAGGGTGACGGATTATACGGAAGGCGGTATCAGGGAGACCGGCGCGCCTATGGATGTGGGGCTGACCGGGAGAGGATTCTTCGAGATCCAGACGGATAACGGCAACGTATATACCCGGAACGGTTCTTTCAATCTGGATGATAACGGATATCTGGTTCTGCCGGGATTCGGACGGGTGCTTGGTACGAACGGGCCGATTCAGCTCACGACGGATAATATCGTGATTGATAAGCAGGGTAATATCACGAATGAAGGCGGCACACAGGTCTTTGGGACATTGAGGGTGGTGGATTTCGCGGATTACGGTCAGCTTACCAAAGTAACCGGAGGTGTATTCCGGGCAAACGCGCAGCCCCAGGCTGCTCAGGGAGTAACCGTTACACAGAGGTATCTGGAAGATTCTAACGTAAATATGGCGGAAGAGATGACAAGGATGATGAGCGGCCAGCGGGTACTTCAGAGTTCCGCGCAGCTTTTGAAGATGTATGACCAGTTGATGGCGAAGATGGTCATCTTAGGATCTGCGACTTAGGTATAAGCAGATGGTCGGTAAATAAGCAATGGAACAGGATAAACAGGAGGGAGAGGATAAAATATGTACACGTCGTTTTATACTGCTGCAAGGGGCGCTATGGAAGAACAGAAGAAGATGGATGTGGTAGGCAATAACCTTGCAAACGTGAACAATTACGGTTATAAGGCGAAGACAACGGTGTTCTACGACTTGATGTATTATAATCTGAATAATTATACCGGAGCGGATACCCCGCTGAAAGCCGGTACAGGTATTCATGTGGAGAAGACGAATACGAATTTTGATCCTATGGGCTTTGTGACAACGGAGGGAAAATTTGATTATGCGATTGTTCAGGAAGGTTTCTTCATGCTGAGGAGCCCGATCACGAATGAGATTACATATTCAAGAAACGGACACTTCAGTATGTCGAAGCGCGGCGACGAATTTTATCTGGTGAATGACAACGGGAATTTTGTTCTTGACCAGAACCGGAACCCGATCCGGGTGATAGATGGGGAACTGAGCAGCGAGATCGGGGTATACGGATTCAACATCCTGGATGGGATGCAGAGCATAGGAAACAATGAATTCACGCCGGTTTTGAAGAATGGGCAGCCGTTCCTGATTCCGGGCGCGAAACTTGAGAATAAGACGCTGGAGATGTCAGGGGTGAATGTGGCTGATGATTTTACACGTATGATTGAGGCTCAGAGAGCATATTCTTATGCACTTAAGATGGTGCAGACATCGGATGAGATTGTAAATACGGTTAATACATTGAGATCATAGAGAGGTGCATTATGGCTATAAAATCTTATGAAGAGATGAATGAGTTAGAGATGGATATTCTGAAGGAGATCGGCAGCATCGGCGGAGGCAATGCCGCGACAGCGATGTCCAGCATGCTGAACGCGAAGGTGAATATGTCCCTTCCGAAAGTAGTAATTTTAGGATTTAACGAAGCTTTGGATTATTTGGGGGATCCGGAAGAGCTGGTTGCGGCGATATTTGTTGAGATGTCGGGGGAATTAAGCGGAATCATGCTTCTTATTCTGACGAAAGAGTTCTCGGATGAGGTATTGTTCAGGATGCTTGGGAAGGTGGATTCGAATTTCCTGGAATTGGAGGAGATCGATTCTTCTGTATTGATGGAGACAGGGAATATCGTAATATCGTCGTATATCACGGCAATGGCGTCCCTGACGAATGTGAATGTGGAGTTATCGGTTCCGCAGCTTGCGATCAATATGGTTGGTGGGATTATGAGCGCTCCGATATCTTTGATGGGACAGCATTCAGACAGAATCATGATGATTACAGGACAATTCACGATAGACGGCAAGGCGCTAGACAGTGAGATGCTGCTCCTGCCGGATGTGGAATCTTTGAATGTTCTTATGAAAAAGCTAGGAGTTGAATAAGTCAATGGAAAAAAAGATATCGGTCGGAATAGCTGATATGAAGATAACAAGACAGGAAGGCATTTTGATCACATATGCACTTGGGTCATGTATCGGAATCTCGTTTTATGATCCTATGATCAAATTAGGAGCGCTTCTTCATATCATGCTTCCGGAGAGAGGGAGAGGGAACGACAGTAATATATATAAATTTGCAGATTCGGGAATTCATGAGACTCTGCGTAAGCTTACTGCGTTCGGCGCTACGAAGAGGAGGCTTGTGTGTAAGATTGCCGGAGGCGCCAAGATGTTCGAGATGAAAGGCGCCGGCGGATTAGGGAATATCGGAGAACGGAATGCCCAGAACGTCAAGAGAATCCTGATGGCGGAGGGACTGCATGTTGCCAGTGAGGATACGGGAGCGAATTATGCAAGAACTATGCTGTTGGATGTGAGCACAGGAAAGGTGAGCGTCCGCTCGGCCGGAAGACCGGAGCGTATCTTATAGAAGACGGTTCGGAACAGCCTGCCGGAGGGCTTGGCCGCGGGGCGGTTTGCCAGGAAAGGATCTGATCGATGTTATGTCTGGCGGATATTATGTCGATAGATATACAGAGAGTATAAAGGAGTGGAATGTGTA
>CANODD010000273.1 GCA_947564705.1 uncultured Dorea sp.
CATCAGAGTCTGCCTGACATACAATTCACTGTTACTTTGTACGCTCTCCAACTCCTCCGTAATCTGCTTCTCCAGATTCTGCCTCATCTGTGTTTTCACAATATACGCGACGGTCCAGATACTCATGAATCCCAACAGAAATACCCATACGCTCATTTTGAACAATATGCCGTGAAAGAATCTACTCCTCCGGCACATACTTGTACCCCACGCCAAATACCGTAACGATGGATTCTCCCAGGCAAAGCTTCTTCCGCAGACGCTGTATATGAATATCCACCGTTCTGGTATCTCCCATAAAATCATATCCCCAGATATCGTCCAACAGGTGGGTTCTGGTAAATACCTGTCTTGGATTCTTCACCAGCCAGACCAGCAGATCGAATTCTTTCGGAGTCAATTCCACATATTCCCCCTGCCGGCAAACCGTCCGCTCCCTCTCGGAGATTACGGCGTCTTTGACATAAAGCTCTTGTTCTTCACCCTGGCCGCCAATGCTTTTACCAAACCTCCGAAGGATCGTCTTAACCCGCACGATCACCTCCCTCAGGTCAAAGGGTTTCGTGATATAATCGTCCGCCCCGGACTCCAGGCCATAGACCTTATCATCTATACTTCCCCTGGCAGTCAGCATAATAATCGGAATATTATATTGTTCCGTCAGCATCTTACACACATCTACGCCGCTTAAGTCCGGAAGCATCCAATCCAATACCACCAGGTGAGGGCCGAAATCCTCCGCCGCTTTCAATCCATCCGCTCCTGTATACGCGCTTCTCACCTGAAAATGTTCTTTTCGGAATCCATACTCCAGAATATCCGCTATCGGTTTCTCATCTTCTATCACAAGTATCCTGATCTGCTCTGTTTCCATCCCGGCATACTCCTTTCCCAATCAAGCCTTTTAGCTATTATACTCCAAAATACACCCGATGCCATATAAGAAATGCATATACCGTCCAGATCTTCCTGCTGTAATCTCCTTCTCCGCCTTTATGCCTGTCAAGCAGACGTACCAGATATTCCGTATGAAAATACCTGGACGCCGCCTCTCCCGTGAACGCCTCCCTGATCTGACGATACCAGTCCTCCTCCCTGATCCAGTTCCGTATCGGAACCGGAAAGCCCAGCTTCTTCTTTCCGGCGACCTCCTTCGGAAGATGAGCCTTTGCCGCCTTGCGCAGAATATACTTGGTCGTATAATTCTTTGTCTTCACCGCATGGGGAATCCTTCTTGCCACCTGGAATACATCCCGGTCAAGGAAAGGCACCCTCAACTCCAGGGAATGCGCCATACTCATCTTATCCGCTTTCTGTAAGATATCCCCCGGAAGCCAATACAGAAGATCCAGCGACTGCATCTGATCAGAATCCGGTAATCCCCTCATCCCGGCATATGCGTCCTTCAAAAGCTCCGCCGGTTCCAAAGCACTGCCGCTTCTTTGCTTCAGGAGCTGTCTGCGCTCCTCCGGGGAAAAGATATATGCATTCCCGATATAACGTTCCTCCAAAGGTTTCGAAGCCCGGATCAGGTAATTCCTGCCCTTCATATGTTCGGGAAGACGCCGCGCCAGGCCGGCTATCCTTTGTCGTACTCCCTGGGGCATCCAATCCACAAACCGGAGAGCCTTCGGCTCCAGATAGATGTTATAACCTCCGAATATCTCGTCCGCCCCTTCCCCGGATAACACGACTTTCACCTCCTTTGACGCCTCCTGCGCGAGAAAATACAAGGCAACCGCCGACGCGTCGCCGGTAGGCTCGTCCATATAATACATCACGTCGGGAACAGCTTCTTTGAACTCATCCTTCCCGATGAATCTGCTATGGTTCTCAACCTTCAGTTCCCCGGCAAAATCCTTTACATATGTAATCTCATTATAGAGATTCCCTTCCTGTTCGAATCCGACGGTAAACGTCCTGTCACACCCTGACAGCGCCGTGATCAGGCTGGAATCCACACCGCTTGATAGGAAGCTTCCCACTTCTACGTCACTCACCAGGTGCCTGCGCACCGACTGTCTCACAACCATCTCCACCTCCTCCGTAAGCCTTGCCTGACTTTTCCTTTCCCATGGCTCCAGAGACGGTCTGAAATAGCGCACCGTCTTAACCTGCTGATTCTCATAGATCAGATAATGCCCCGGCAGCAGGCGGTAGATCCCCTTGAAAAATGTCTCCGGCAGAGCAGAATACTGAAAAGAAAGATACTGCTCCAACGCTTCCTCGTTCACCTCCCTCTGATATCCCGGATACTCCAGTATACTCTTGATCTCAGACGCAAAGACCAGCGCGCCGTCTGCTATCGTATAATAGAACGGCTTGATACCAAAATAATCCCTCGCCGCAAACAACGTTTTTCTCTTATCGTCCCATATCGCGAAACTGAACATTCCTCTTAGTTTTTCCAACAACCCTCTTCGGTATTCTTCATAGCCATGCAAGAGTACTTCCGAGTCCGAATCACTTTCAAATCTATGTCCCTTTCTCATCAACATTTCTCTTAGGATCTGATAATTATAGATTTCTCCGTTAAAGACCAGCGCCAAATTTTCGTCTTCATTGAGCATAGGCTGCATACCCTTATCCAGGTCAATGATACTAAGCCTTCGAAAGCCAAGCATGGCGCCGTCGGCCATATACGCATCTCCTCCGTCCGGGCCCCGATGTTCCATCACTTTCATCATACTCTGCAATATTTTTTCTTTTCCCGCCACATCTCCGATCATCCCGCAGATTCCGCACATATCTACCGCTCCTCTTTTTTCTGTCTGTATTCTGGTATCTTCATCTTATCGAAAGCGGGTATCAAAAATCCTATGAAAATGTTGCTAAATTGTAAAATGTTGCTATCTTCGTAAGATAATGATATGATAAATACAAACTTGAAACACATCCTGAGAGCCAGGACTTAAGTAATTTCGAGATTATGTATGAAAACCAGGAGGAAATACTATGGAAAACAAAAAGATACTGTCCTGTATCGACTGCGCAGTCGTAAACTGCAACCACATGGACAAAGAATTTCCCGAATTCTGCCTTACGACACAGACCGTGACAGAAGAGGATATCAATTATGTAAAGGAACGTTATGCCGAAGAAGACAATAAGAAAAGCACCGTCGCCGCCGCCTGTGTAGAATATGAAAACTACTGTCAGATGACGCGGGTGCAGGAGATCATGGATTATGCCAAACGTATGGGGGCTAAGAAACTGGGGATCGCTACCTGCGTGGGATTGATCCGGGAATCCAGGACACTGGCGAAGATCTTCCGTCATCACGGATTCGAAGTATACGGCGTATGCTGCAAAGTAGGATGCATCCCGAAGCATGAAGTAGGAATTCCGGAAGAACACGAGAAACTAGGGCTTAACATGTGTAATCCCATCATGCAGGCAAAGCTTCTCAACGACGCCCACACAGACCTCAACGTCGTAGTCGGCTTATGCGTCGGCCATGACAGCCTGTTCTATAAATATTCCGAGGCAATGGTAACCACCGCCGTAACCAAAGACCGCGTATTAGGCCATAATCCGGCGGCAGCCCTCTATACGGCGGAAAGTTATTACAAGAAGAAGCTGTTCTGACCCTCGCGGCAGCCGCCGCATGTGCATACATACCTACAAGAATAAGGCAGCGGCGGGTTCATCGTCCCGCCGCTGCCCTGTCTTTATATATCCAAAGCGTCCCTGCTAAACGCTCTGTCCTCTGTAGATAATATCGTCTCTTCCCGCAGCCGGAGGGGCCGACAAAGACCGCAAACTCGCCGTCAT
>CANODD010000274.1 GCA_947564705.1 uncultured Dorea sp.
AGTTACCAGGACAGTGAAGGATGTTATCTGTGCGTGTCGGCATATATAGATCAGGCGGACCAGGCAGAAGTATTCCTTGACTATCTCCTTAAAGAGAAATGATTAATTTAAGAAGAGGCTGCATGCGGCAGCCTCTCTTTTGTCTTTATTGAATATTTTTTTATGCGTCTGCCTGCTTGATGATGAAGAGCAGAGACGCGAAATCCATACTCTTTCTGTTTAAAAGATTCCTGTCGATGGGGATACCTGCATACATAAGCTCTGTTCCGTATGCCTTATAGGTCTTCATCGAGTCATCGCCGAGTACAATGCCGTAGGCAGCCGCCATCTCCGGATCTATAGGAGTATCTGACGTGGTATCATAACTGATCTCATACAGCATGTCCGGGCATAATCCCTGAAGTTTCAAGCGTATCCAGGAACCATTTACTTTATTCAGGCTCTGGTAATATCCGGCAACTGCGTTCTTCTTGTCCGGTGACACAACCATCCATGCAGTCTCATTTCCTTCAAACGGACTTAAGATCCGGTAGAAGTCGCCCTTTATCTGGATTAATTCCCGGTATTCCTTCATGAACTTGATCTGTTCTTTTACCTGTTCGATCTCTCTGTCTTCTAACAGATTCAGATCCAACTCGTAGCCGAAGGTGCCGAAATAAGCCACATTCGCGCGGGTAGCGAGGGAGGTGTTTCTGTGAAGCTGATGATTCGGTACCGCAGAGACATGAGAGCCCATGCTAACAATAGGATAAACCATAGAGGTACCATACTGAATTTTGGTTCTCTCGTTGGCATCCGTGTCGTCGCTTGTCCACGTCTGCGGAGCAAAATACAGCATACCCGGATCAAACCTGGCGCCGCCGCTTGCGCAGGACTCGAATAAGATGTCCGGAAATTCGCTGATGAGACGAGTATACAGGTCATAAACGCCTAAGATATACTTATGCATTACTTTGCCCTGTTCGGACGCCGCCGCGCCTCTGCTGTAAGGCTCTGTCATATAGCGGTTCATATCCCACTTGATATAAGAGATAGAAGACTCGCGGATTACTTTTGCGATCATATCGTGGATATAATCAACCACGTCTTTCCGTGAAAAATCAAGGACATACTGATGGCGCGCATGGCTTTCGAACCTGTCCGGCGCTCCGATCAGCCAGTCAGGATGCGCCCGGTACAGGTCACTGTCTTTATTTACCATCTCAAGCTCAACCCAGAGACCGAATTTCAATCCCATCTGTTCTATTTTCTCAGATAATCCGGAGATACCGTCAGGCAGCTTCTCAAGATTCACATGCCAGTCGCCGAGTCCTCTGTAGTCGTCGTTGCGGGCTCCGAACCAGCCGTCGTCCAGTACGAAGAGCTCCACGCCTACTTCCTTAGCTTTTCTTGCAATATTCAGGATCTTCTCTTCGTCAAAATCAAAATAGGTTGCTTCCCAGTTATTCAGGAGGATCGGGCGTGCCTGATCTCTCCACTTTCCACGCATCAGACGTGTCCGATATAGTTTGTGATATACCTGGCTCATCTTATTTAATCCCTGGTCGCTGTATACCATTACTACTTCCGGTGTCTGGAAGCTCTCACCCTGTTTTAATTCCCAGGAGAAATCTTCCGGATTGATTCCCATGAGGATTCTGGTCATTCCGAATGTGGAAACCTCTGCCTGTGCGAGGAAATTACCGCTGTATACGAAACTGAAGCCATATACTTCACCCTGAGTCTCAGTGGTATGAGGACGTTTTAACGCGAGGAAAGGGTTGAATTCGGCGCCGCAGCAGGTTCCGTTCATACTCTGGATTCCCTGGATGCCCGTCTCTAATTTACGTGACTTCACATAGCGTTCTCTGGACCATGCGCCGGATAAATGCATCAATTCATAATCCATGTCGATGAATTCTACACTGGCGCTCAATGCGCGTTCCAGAACGATCTTTTCAGATCCTTTGTGAAGAAAACGGCTGTTCCTGGTGATAACCGGATAATCCTCATATATAGTATAAGAGAGTATAAGATCCGTATCCGTCACCTGGTCATGCAGAGTGATCTCCAGAGTAACCGCTTCCGCGTCGTTCTCTACATAGGTTGCCGGAAGAGGCTCTAAGGACTTCTTGCCCTGGAAAATGTCGTGTGCGGTATAGACGTAATTCACGATCCTGCTTCCGTTCTCCTGAAGGACGGAGAATGCAGGAGTGCGGTAGTCCCCCGTTCCGTATACCGGATATTCCTGCTTGGTATAGTGCATGGACAAAAGCCCTGGTTCCGGTATATTGATGGACATCTGAGAGCGCATCGTTTCCTCATGCATGTATGAGAAATCTTCTCTGTCTTTCAGAGCTTTTCCATAATAAAGATTTTCCAGTTGTCCGTTTTCCATGATCCTGATCAGATAGCTGACATTCTGGTTATACAGGTGAAACACTTTAGATTCTTCATGAAATATGATAGCCATTTTTTACCTCCTGTTTCTAATGATGAAAACCTCTTTTTATCATGTAGCATCTTATAGTATAATCATATTATACATGATATCATTATTAAATGGAACCATGTTTTGGAATCATGGAAAAATGTTGTTACTTTTTGCGGTTATGCCGGGGACGCAGGAGGAAGCAGGAGGACATCGCTAAGCAGACGGGGCAATATTCCGGCGAGCTAACTGCTAACGAAGACTAAGAAACTCAGGAGAGCCTTCGTTTCTAAGTCTTCGTAAGCAGTGGATCTCACCTCCATAAAAAGCGCCCCTGAATTGTCTGCTTAGCGATGTCCTCCTGCTTCCCCCTGCTGTTTACCGGCATAAGCATCACACCAATTACCGGTAGATTTTCGCGCGGGATAAATTTTCAGTCTGCAAGGCGGAGGAATGAGGCGTTATACAAGTATTCCATTCAGAAATCAAACTAATGAGTTGTCTGGTTCATGCCGGTGCCAGGCAAAAGTTCGACGGCGATGTGGGCGCATCGGGAAAGGGGGAAATAGAGTGATTGGAGAAGAGAATAAGGGCAGGGAGAGGATTCTGGAGGGGATTTTAGATGGAAATGGGGAAGGTGCGGCGCGAAGGGCGGAAAGGGTAGTGCATGAATTTGCGCCGGTGTTTGACGCGTCTTCACGTGTTCTTATGCTTGGGACTATGCCGTCGCCGAAGTCGCGGGAGACGGGATTCTACTATGGACATCCCCGTAACAGATTCTGGAAAGTGCTTGCGGAGGTGTGCGGGGAGGAGACACCGGTATCGCGGGAGGACAAAATCGCGTTTGCCCTCCGGAACCATATCGCGGTGTGGGACGTGCTGGCAGGGTGTGATATTCGGGGTGCAGATGACAGCAGTATCCGTAATCCGGTTCCGAATGATATGAACCGGATTCTGAAAGCTGCAGATATCAGGGCAGTCTATACGACCGGGACGAAGGCGGCTGAGTTATATAAGCGTTATTGTTACCCAAAGACCGGGATAGAAGCTGTCAGGCTGCCGTCCACGAGCCCGGCGAACTGCCGGATGTCATACGAAGAGCTTTATCAGGCGTATGCTCAGATCAGAAGGGTGCTGACACGCCCGTAACCTTGTCTTGTTCTGTCAGATCGAATGGTCCGGACAGTACTTCGCGTGCTACGAAAAGTGTACGGTCCGGACGGGTACCCAGCGTCCATTTAACCAGTGATATCCGCATATATTCAATCTCGATGCATGTAACGCATCTTGGATGTACACAGCTTCAACCTGATTCACGATCTCTTCGAACCGCTTGCCTACGATCTCGTCA
>CANODD010000275.1 GCA_947564705.1 uncultured Dorea sp.
GGCGTTTGATCCGGACGTTCATTGCGATCATCATGGCCATGATCATGATCATGGCTGCGGACACCACTGCGGTGAAGATAAGCATGGCTGCGGAGGCCCTTGCGCGAAGTAGAAGTATGCCGCAGGGCGCCCGCGCCCGGCGTAAGAATGTGCCGAGGCACATTCTTTTTTATGTATTATGTATATAGATACTTTATATACTCTATTGCCATATCCATCCGGGGGGAATTTTTGATTACGCCTAGATACACGTCGTCTTCAAAACCGGCTTCTTTAAAAAGCCCTTTTTGAGATATGAGAAGCCCCATAGGATATTCTTCTGTCACGGCCTTGTAAGACAGTGATTTATTAAGCAGCATATCGTCGGCATTGTCTTCCAGTATGACGGTGTTGGTTACGAGGTATGGCTTCAGCTCTGCAAGGCTGTCGGAATCCAGCTTGCGGAGCAATTCTTCCATGTCAGAAAGATAGCCGTTCTGAGAGAAGGCGTCGAATGCCTCTTTGTTCATAATTACGACGTCCAGTTTCTCGTCGTCGATAGAAGCGATTATTTTAATGCGGGAAGCGTAGGTGTACTCGTGGTTGGGATCATCGGGTTCATCCGTGAGATATAGTCCGGTATAGAGCTTAAGCTCTGCTTTGGATATGCTGACGTCCATATAATCCAGGAAACCGCCGCTTAATTCGCCGGTAAGCTGTTCGCCTGCGGATACATTCACAATTCCGGTATAAAGCAAGGGCTCTTTCCTGGAAAAATGGCCGTATACCGTATAGCCGATGATGTATAAAAGGATCAGGCAGATCACGATCGGCAGTTTATAATAATCCCAGATGTATTGTATCTTTTGCTTCCCCTGAAGATGTTTCAGGCGTTCTATTTCTTGAAAAACATTTTTCTTGGAGTTCATATCATTTTCCTTATTCCCGTGAGCAATGAGCTAAGTGGGCAGTGTCTGCATGATCTTCGGTCTTCTCCTGGCAGAGAAGCAGAACGTTGGACAGCAGATAAGAACAGAGCAGCGCGCAGAGTCCTTCCCCGAAGATGACGGCCGGAGTAAAGATGCGGACCACAACCAGCAGCATCGCGAAGTAAATGACAGCCATCAATACGGTACAGAACAGGAAACGGACGCCGATAAACAGTGCGTTTTTAAACATAGCGCCCACCGTGTTGTCGAATCTTGCAAGGAGCGGAAAGATATACATCAGGACGATGGCGTAGGCAGCCGAGGCAACGCAGAAGACTGCGGTACACAGCGTCCAGAATACATTTTCGAACCGCATGTGGTACAGGATGTATCCGTCGGCGCCGAGGATGATCCCTAATACAAGCAGGATCAGCCAAATCAGGGTGCTTTGCCTGAGATTTTCTCTGAAAGAGTGGAAAAATGCTTTCGTGATATTGCCTTCTTCGTTTCTTGCTATCTTAAGCGTAACATAGAAAAGCGCTGTGGTGGATGCGCCGGCCGTTATGACTGGGATACAGCAGATGAACCACAGGATGTTCAGATAGACGCTGTATACGATCTTGTTGACAAACTGCAGAACCGGGCCGTCCAGATTAAATAAATTGTTCATAATATTCCTCCTGCTTTTATTATAAAACGAATCGCCTGTAAAACGAATCGCCTGTAAAACGAATTGCCTGTAAAACGAATCGTCTGTAAAACTAATTGCCTGTAGATTCTCGATAGATCAGATCTGTCTCCGTGTGCATGGTGCGGTAATTCAAAGATGGTTCATTGATGCGGGACATTAGCAGATTAACTGCGGAAAATCCCATAATCTGGCTGTGTATATGGATGGTGGTAAGGGCGGGCGTCACGATCTTTGATTCGGGAGAATCATCAAATCCGCACAGCCACACATCATCCGGAACGGAATACCCTGATTTTTTCAATACCTGCAGAGTATCCAGGGCGACGAAATCATTGGCGCATATGAATACCTCCGGCAGCCGGGAAAGCTTGCGGAAGCTTTCTGTCAGGTATTCCTGGTAATGCTCGGAAGAGGGGTTGCGGATTCCTTCTTTATTCCCCGTGATACAATATTCCTCCGGGCAGGGCAGCCCTGTCAGATACATGGCGTTCCGATAGGCCATATACCGTTCGAAGAAGGACTGGCAATGGAGATATTCCCCGATGAATCCGATCTTAGTCTTTCCCCGCCGGGCCATTTCATTTATAAATAAGCAGATTCCGGATTGATTATCCATACATAGCAGGTCTGCTTCCAATGGTTTGTTTAAGCAAGTTACCGGCGCGTCTACAAACAAGATCGGCAGGCCAAGGCTGCACAGCATCTGATCATATTTATAATCGAACATCTCGACACAGATAATGCCGGCGGTCCGTTCATGAAAAAAAGAAGCGGGCAGTTTCATGTTGTCCTGTTCTTCGGTGAGTATTCTGTGCATGGTAAGGCTGTAGCCTAAACCGGCAAGTTCTTTCTGGAACTTATCCAGCATGACGGTTGCAAAGTGGTTTCCCCCTACGAAATTAGTAAGAAATACTGCGATTTCCGTTTTTTCCTTTGGCGCAGGGACAGAAAGCACGGAGCTTACGGATCTGGCGGTTGTTACATAGGAAAACTGTTTGTAACCCATCTCCATTGCTTTCTTTAATACTTTATCTCTGGTGGCGTCGGCGAGGATGCCGGTGTTGTTAATCGCCTTTGAGACGGTGTTGCGGGAAATGCCGAGCTCATCGGCAATATCCTGAATTGTAACTCTGGTGCCCATATATTCCTCCTTTTTGTAACATAACTTATCTGCATCTAATCTGCATGATTTCGAATAGTTATATGAATACGACTTGTTTCAATTGTGCTATGTCAATATTATAATGCACAAATTTGAATGTGTCAAATGTAAAAATGTAAAATTTTGAAGAAATTTTTTTGTATAAAATGCCGTGGATAATTTGTTCAGAATGTATATTAAAATTGAAATGTAAAAATAAAAATATGCAAATGGCAAAAAATGTATTGACTAAATGTAAAATAAGTGATATAAATATATTATACAAATCTCAAGCCAATGTAAAATATAAATTTTACAAATGCACAAACTGAAAAGGAAAGGAGATTTTGGAAAGACATGAGAGAAAACATGTGCAGAAGACGGAGGGATTTGACAGAAAGGAGGAAGTTATGACAACTAATTCAAAAACTGTTTCAAATGGAAGACAAGGAAGCAAAGATACGGGACTTCACAATGCGCTGGTATACATCAGGCAGCACTGGCAGCTATATCTGATCTTCATGATGCCGGCACTGCTGCTGACGCTGATTTTCAAATATGCGCCTATGAGCGGTATCCTGATCGCGTTCCAGGATTACAATCCCTTTAAGGGAGTATCCGGAAGCGAGTGGGTGGGGCTTAAGCACTTTACAAGGTTCTTGTCGTCGCCGGATTTCATGAGATATCTGGTAAATACACTGAAGCTGAGCGTATACAGCCTGCTGTGGGGGTTCCCGGTTCCGATCATACTGGCGCTTTTGCTGAACCGGATTCAGAGCGCGGGGATCAAGAAGAAGATACAACTGGTTCTTTATCTGCCAAACTTCGTATCAGTCATCGTACTCTGCGGTATCGTAAGGATATTCCTCTCCGTGACAGGTCCTGTGAATCTGTTGATGGGAACGGACATTAACTTCATGACCATGCCGGAGGCATTCCGCTCCATCTATATCATCAGCGGTATCTGGCAGGGAGCAGGCTGGGCGTCTATCATGTACACGGCGTCTCTC
>CANODD010000276.1 GCA_947564705.1 uncultured Dorea sp.
GTGTCGGACATCTGGTAACGATGAGTTATCCGGATGCTTATGATCCCGGTCTGAAAAAATGGCGTCTGGAGACCCTGCCTTTTATCCCCAGGGAGTTTAAGTATGAGGTGATCCCGGCGGTTGCCAAACAGTTTCGCGTCGTCGCGGGACTTCTGAACCGGAAAGATGTGGAGCGGATCTATGTATGTACGGACTCCGGGCGGGAAGGAGAGTATATCTATCGTCTGGTGGAGCAGCAGGCGAAGGTCAGAGGAAAGGAACGGCGAAGGGTATGGATTGATTCCCAGACGGAAGAAGAGATCTTACGGGGGATTCGTGAGGCGAAGGACTTGAAAGAATATGATAATCTGTCAGCGTCGGCGTATCTTCGGGCGAAGGAGGATTATCTGATGGGGATTAATTTCTCCCGTCTGCTGACATTGAAATACGGGGACAGTATCTCACATTATCTGAAAACGGACCGTTCCGTGATATCCGTAGGAAGAGTAATGACCTGTGTGCTTGGCATGGTGGTCCGCCGGGAGCGGGAGATCCGGGAATTTGTCGAGACGCCGTTCTATCGGGTGGTCAGTGTAAGCGGCGAGGAGGGGGCTGTATTCGAGAGTGAATGGAGAGCGGTAAAGGGTTCCAGGTGGTTTGAGTCCTTTGACCTTTACAAGGAAAACGGTTTCAAAGAGCGTAAGAAAGCAGAAGAGCTGGTTGCGTATCTGAGTGGGGACACTCCCCTGACCTGCCGGATCATTTCCATAGAAAAGAAGAAGGAGAAGAAGGCTCCGCCGCTGCTATTCAACCTCGCGGAGCTGCAGAACGAATGCTCGAAACGATTCAAGATCAGTCCGGACGAGACGCTTCGTATCGTTCAGGAATTGTATGAAAAGAAGCTGGTGACCTATCCCAGGACGGACGCCAGAGTTTTATCCACTGCCGTGGCAAAGGAGATACATAAGAATCTGAACGGACTGATGAAGTATGAGACGGCAGTACCGTATCTGAGAGAGATCGTGGGCTTCGGAAGCCATAAAGGATTAGAGAAGACTAAGTACGTCAATGATAAACAGATCACCGACCATTATGCGATTATCCCTACGGGACAGGGGTTGAATACCCTTGGTTCTCTGCCGCATCTGTCCGCCCAGGTATACGAGACGATCGTCAGACGGTTCCTGAGTATCTTCTATCCGCCGGCGGTCTATCAGAAGATAGGGATTGTAACGAAGATGAAGGAAGAGTCTTTCTTTGCGAATTTCAAAGTTCTCGCAGAGGAGGGATATTTGAAAGTCGCGGGGGCGCCGGGGCGAAAGAAGGCGTCTGCGGCAAAAGAAGAAAAGGGACAGGAGAACAGAGGAGAGAGCCGGGAGGAGGAACAGGAGGACAGACAGGAATCGGAGGAGAACGGCGGGGAGAAGAGTACGGATACTGCATTCTTCCAGAAGATACAGACACTCAGGAAGGGAATGACACTTCCGGTCCGGTCCCTTGAGATTAAGGAAGGAAAGACGTCGCCCCCGAAGAGGTATAATTCCGGCTCTATGATACTTGCGATGGAGAATGCGGGGCAGTTGATTGAGGACGAAGACCTGCGTGCGCAGATTAAGGGGAGCGGAATCGGAACCAGCGCCACCAGAGGAGAGATTTTGAAGAAGTTGTTCCACATCCAGTATCTTGCCTTAAATAAGAAGACGCAGATCGTAACTCCGACCCTGCTGGGAGAGATGATCTTCGACGTGGTGGAGCATTCCATCAAGTCTCTTCTTAACCCGGAGCTTACGGCAAGTTGGGAGAAGGGTCTGACTTATGTAGCGGAGGGAGATATCACCCCGGATGAATATATGAAGAAATTGAATCATTTTATTGTAAGCAGGACGGAAGGTGTGAAGGGCTTATGTAATCAGAGCCAGCTTCAGGCCTGTTACGATAAAGCGGCAGCATCCTATAGAAAGACTAAAAAATAAGACAAAAAAGAGAGGAACATACAGTATGAATGGATTGACAGTAAAGGAATTGTACACATTGGAGGAGACGATTGCGAAAGATATCTTCAAGGGAGTCACCTATCCGTGGGAGGTGCTTCCGAAGATCAGCGAATTCATCCTGGGGCTCGGCGCGACACTTCCGGAAGATGAATATGACAAAGTCGGGGAGGATGTATGGATCGCCAAGTCCGCGAAGGTATTCGAATCCGCGTATATCCATGGACCGGCGATCATCGGGAAGGACGCGGAGGTAAGGCAGTGTGCGTTTATCCGCGGAAATGCCATCGTTGGTGAAGGCGCGGTAGTCGGGAATTCGACGGAGCTTAAGAATGTGATCCTGTTCAATAAGGTTCAGGTGCCGCATTATAATTATGTCGGAGATTCCATCCTGGGTTACAAGGCGCATATGGGCGCCGGTTCTATCACGTCCAATGTAAAATCAGATAAGAAACTTGTGGTGGTAAAGACACCGGAGGGTAATATCGAGACGGGTATGAAGAAGTTCGGAGCCATGCTTGGGGACGAGGTGGAAGTCGGATGCGGTACGGTGCTGAACCCCGGAAGCGTGGTGGGAAGCCATACCAATATCTATCCTCTTTCCAGCGTCAGGGGATATGTGCCGGCGGGCAGTATCTATAAGAAGCAGGGAGAAGTCGTGGAGAAGATGTAAGATGTGAAAGAGCCGGAATAAATCGGCGTACTCCCGGGGCTTTCAGACAGAGAGAGCCCGGCGGTCTGCAGAGGTAAATGTGAGGAACAGGAGGAATAGAAAAGATGCATAAAGTAGGTTTTATAGGAGTTGGAATCATGGGGAAATCCATGGTACGCAATCTGATGAAGGCCGGGTTTGAGCTTCATATCTATGCCAGGACGAGGGCGAAAGTAGAAGATGTGATCGGCGAGGGCGCAGTCTTTCATGAGTCTATAAAGGATTGTGTGAGGGATTGCGACGCGGTGATAACGATCGTGGGATTCCCCCAGGATGTAGAGGAAGTGTATTTCGATACGGGTAATATCCTGGAGAGCGCGAAGCAGGGCGCATATCTGATTGATATGACGACGACGAGTCCGATGCTTGCGAAGAAGATCGCAGAAGCCGGGAACGAGAAGGGGTATCGTGTGTTGGATGCGCCCGTGACAGGCGGGGACGGCGGAGCAAGAGCCGGAACCTTATCCATCCTTGTGGGCGGAGGCAAAGAGGACTTCGAGGCTTGTATGCCGCTGTTTCAGGCGATGGGAACCAATATCAATTACCAGGGGGAGGCCGGATGCGGACAGCATGCCAAGCTCGCGAACCAGATCATGATTGCGGGCGCTTTATCCGGAGTCTGCGAGGCGCTGACCTATGCAAGAGCCAAGGGGCTTGACCTTCAGGTGCTTTTGGATTCCGTATCGACAGGGGCGGCGGGGAGCAGGCAGCTTGACACCTTCGGACCGAAGATTCTGGCCGAAGACTATGCGCCGGGCTTCTTTATGAAGCATTTTATCAAAGATATGAAGCTTGCCCTTACGGAAGCAAATATGAGCGGATTGTCTTTGGATGTGTTGAGTCAGGCGCTGGCGAATTATGAGGAGCTGGCTGCGGAAGGTTATGGTGATCTCGGAACACAGGCGCTTATGAAGTACTATGAAGAGACGGTTTGTGAGGAAGAGTAAACAGCGGTGGAATCCGTGTTTAAATATAAAAGATAACAAAAGGAGAGAAGAAAATGGCAAATGATAATTATGTAACATTTGAGATCGGAA
>CANODD010000277.1 GCA_947564705.1 uncultured Dorea sp.
TCAATTTCTCTATTGGTAAGCAGTTTGTATTCGTCATCGTCTTGCTGGAATATATGAATCTGCCGGGATTCCCCGCAGGGGTGATCATGCCGTTAGCGGGAGTCTGGGCTTCGAAGGGGGCGATCAGTTTCCCGATGGTGATGATACTTTCGGTGGCGGCAGGGCTGCTTGGGAGCTGGATCTTATATTTTCTTGGAAGGCTGGGCGGCGACGCATTCTTTCGGTTTTATATCAATAAGTTCCCGAAACAGAAAGGGTTGATTGAGAAGAATCTGGAAACATTGCGAAGGAGAGGGGCCCTGGGAGTATTCATAGGAAAGCTGGTGCCTATGATGCGGACGTTGATTTCAATACCGGCGGGGATGATCTCGATGGAATTCGGGAGGTATACGGTAAGTTCCGTATTAGGAGTCCTGGTCTGGAACACGGTATTTATCGGAGCAGGTTATTTTATGGGCGACGCGGTATGGAGTATAGCCGCATAGGGATTTGGATGTACCGGTATAATGACAAATGTAGTATAATGTCTGATATATTTGCGACTAATCAAAGGAGGAAGAGGAAGAGACGGCAATGGAGAAAAAAGAGATTAATCATGTACTGATTGTAGAAGATGACAAGGAGATACGGGAAGGTGTGGAGATATACTTAAGAAGTCAGGGATACGAGGTGTTCCAGGCCGCGGACGGGATAGAAGGGCTTGCGGTCGTTGAGAAGGAGGAGATCCATCTGGCGATCGTGGACGTGATGATGCCCCGGATGGACGGAATCCAGATGACGATCAAGTTAAGAGAGAAGCATGATTTCCCGGTGATCTTCCTGTCGGCAAAGTCAGAAGAGGTAGATAAGATCCTGGGGCTTAATATGGGGGCGGACGATTATGTGACGAAGCCCTTTACTCCGATGGAGCTGTTGGCGAGGGTGAATTCGCAGATGCGCAGATACCGCAAATTCCTGGAAAAATTAGGCGGCAGGGAGAAAGGGGAGAATGTCTATACGATCGGCGGCTTAGAGATCAACGAAGACTCCGTGGAAGCATTTGTGGACGGGGAACCGGTGAAGCTTACTCCTATTGAGTACAAGATACTGCTGCTGTTGATGAAGAATCCGGGTAGAGTGTTTTCTGCGGAAGAGATCTATGAGCGGGTATGGAACGAGCGGGCGGTAAATACGGATACGATCATGGTCCATGTGAGAAATATCCGTGAGAAGATAGAGATCAATCCAAAAGATCCAAAATATTTAAAGGTGGTGTGGGGTGTTGGATACAAAATTGAAAGGCAGCCGTAAGTGGACGGTCGTACTGGTAATTCTGGCGGTTATCATACCTGGATTTGTGATAATGAGCCAGTATTGGGAATGGCATGTGGGAGCGGAGACGTCCGTGGAGAATGAGGAACATTCCGTCGTCGTGTCGAAGGATTTTTTAAAGACATTCCTGGATGCGGGATTCATTCTCTATAATACGGAGAGTAAAAAGGAAGAAGATTCAGAAAACATATCGGCGGAACAGATGAAGGATATCTTGCGGGACAGCAATTCCGGAATGCAGCAATATGAGAGATTATATCCTTACCTGGATTACCGTGTCAAGGACGCCGACGGAAAAGAAATCGCCAGAAGTACTGCGGATTCCGGCGAAAACCTGACAGAGAGCAATATGTCTTTGTATGATATGGGAATGAAGGTAACTTATGACGAGTATGGTAATCCGGATGTTCGGATACTGGCGGGGGATTATAAGTCGGAGCAAAGCGTTGCGATGCGGGAGATCATCAACGAATATGATGACTATGGCTGGGGATCTGAACAGGAGGTAGAACATTACATCGAGGAGGAAGACAAGTGGGAGACTGTCTGTCTGGAAAAACCGAAGGACCGCACATATCTCTATGCCATGACAGCGTCGAATCTGCTGGACTATATTGCTAATTACGAATATATGGGATATGGCGAGACGGATTTTATGCGGAATGTCGTGCTCATTCTGGTCCTGGTGGTAGCTGTGGCGGCGTGGCTTCTGCCGGCGCTTCCCTTCTGGTATCCGAAGGAATTCTGGATTCTTAAGGCGCCCTTTGAAGTTGTCCTGTGTGTATTTATCGCTATGATGGAGATACTTGGGAATAACCTGTGGTGGATATCAGAGCGGGCAGGCGGCAGCGCAGACATCATTGATTTCCTTATATGGACGATCGTGTTCACCGTTACATTCTGGGCGGCGACGTGTCTGAGGCAGGTGTATACGATGGGCGTGCAGACGTATATGAAGGAACGGATGCTGTGCGTCAGGTATTGGCAGTACATCCGGCGGGGATGGAAATGTATCGTCAGTAAGGTGCGGGGCTGGATCAGCCAGTGTTATCACTTTTTAGACCGGATTGATCTGAGCAGGAAGAGCGACCGGACGATATTCAAGATTGTGGCGCTTAACTTCATTGTCCTGGCGCTGGTCTGCATGATGTGGATTGGAGGTATCTTCGCGTTGGTGATCTACTCGGCTGTGTTATTCTGGCTGCTTAGGAAATATTTCAGCGAACTGCAGGAGAAATACGCGGTGCTGCTTCGGATCACCGGAGAGATCGCGAGAGGGAACCTGGATGTGGAGATTACGGAGGACCTGGGAATCTTCAATCCGTTTATCCAGGAGATCCAGAAGATACAGACGGGATTTAAAAAGGCGGTGGACGAGGAAGTGAAGAGCCAGCGCATGAAGACGGATCTCATTACGAATGTGTCCCACGATCTGAAGACGCCCCTTACGGCGATCATTACTTATGTGAATCTGCTGAAGGATGAAAAGGATGCAGAAAAACAAAAGGATTATATCGGAATCCTTGAGAAGAAGTCGATGCGCCTGAAAGCTCTGATCGAAGATCTCTTCGAGATCAGCAAGGCGAACAGTAAGAACGTGACGCTGAATATCGTAGACGTGGATGTGGTGAACCTCTTTAAGCAGGTGAAACTGGAGTTGGATGATAAGATCGCGGCGTCTAACCTGGACTTTCGGTGTATATACCCGGAGGAGAAGGTAGTAGCGTCTTTGGACAGCCAGAAGACTTACAGAGTGTTTGAGAATCTGCTTGTCAATATCGTCAAGTATGCGATGCCGCATACCAGGGTGTATATTGAGATTACCAAAGAGGAAGGGGAGGCCGTGGTCAGGATGAAGAACGTATCGGCTGCGGAACTTGACTTCAATACGGATGAGATTACGGAACGGTTCGTACGGGGAGACGAATCCAGGAATACGGAAGGTTCCGGCTTGGGGCTTGCCATCGCGAAGAGCTTCGTGGAACTGCAGAAAGGAAAGTTTAAGATCGAGACAGAGGCGGATCTTTTCAAGGTGGAAGTAAGATTTTAGCTGATCATGGGGAATCCTGCGGCATTATGGCCGTAGGATTTTTCATGATATAGGAAACTTTGAAAAAAATCTGAACAGTAAAAAAAGGCGAGATTTTGTATATAATATTGACAATAAAGAGAGCTGGAATATACTGTAGGCAGAAGGAGGGAGAATTTATGACTGTCATTAGCTTTTCGAACGTATCATTGACAGAGTCTCCTTGTAGGGGTACAAAGTGTTTATTAAAATAATAAAATCTTATAAATTGTCTGAAAAAAAGAAAACAATTGCCAAGGACCTGTCTGTTATAGCGGTCGTGATCAGTG
>CANODD010000278.1 GCA_947564705.1 uncultured Dorea sp.
CGACCACCGAGATCTACACTCTTTCCCTACACGACGCTCTTCCGATCTTTGAGATTCTGAGGGGGAGCCAGTCCGTGAAGGATGCGAAAGCATGCCTGGTGAGCGGTGTAACGGACAATATCAAATTCAAGACTAAGATATCGAAGAAGATGGCGTCTATGCTCCGGTTTACGGAGCGTCAGGCGACGGCGATCTTAGAGATGCGTCTGTATAAGCTGATCGGTCTGGAGATAGAGGCTCTTATGAAGGAGCACGATGAGACGCTTAAGAAAATTGAGCGGTATGAAGATATCCTGAACCATTATGAATCTATGGCGGACGTCATCATGGAAGATCTGGACAGGCTGAAAGCGGAATTTTCCAGGAAACGCCGCACTGTGATTGAGAACGCACAGGAAGCTGTCTATGAGGAGAAGAAGGTAGAGGAGCAGGAAGTCGTCTTCCTGATGGATCGGTTCGGTTATGCCAGAACGGTTGATACCAATACTTACGCGAGGAATAAAGAAGCGGCGGATTCTGAGAATAAATATGTCATATCCTGCATGAATACCGGGAAGATATGTATCTTTACGAATACCGGGAAGATGCATCAGATCAAAATACTGGACCTGCCCTACGGAAAATTCCGGGACAAGGGCCAGCCGGTGGATAATGTCAGTAATTTTGACAGTACCCAGGAGGAGATCGTCTATATCTGCGACGCGGAGCAGATGCGTTATGCGAAACTGCTCTTTGCTACCAGACAGGGAATGGTCAAGAAGGTGGACGGCGCGGAATTCCAGGTGGCAAAAAGGACGATTGCCGCTACGAAGCTTCAGGAAGGGGATGCTGTGGTCAGCGTCCAGGTCATAAGCGAGAACCAAAATGTCGTTCTGCAGACGAAAGACGGATATTTCTTAAAATTTCCGGCAGAAGAAGCGCCGGGGAAGAAGAAGGGGGCAGTTGGAGTCCGCGGAATAAAGCTGCGTAAGAATGATGAAGTGGAACAGGTGTATCTGTTGGAAGACGGCGCGGAGACAAGAGTTCAGGCAGGGGAGAAAGAGGTCTCATTGAACCGCCTGAAGCTGGCTAAGAGAGATGGGAACGGAACAAAGCCCAGGTAACAGGCTAAGAGAGATGGGAACGGAATAAAACCCAGGTAACAGGCTAAGAGAGATGGGAACGGAACAAAACCCAGGTAACAGATGGGAGATGCCAATTGAGAATAGTAATGTCGATATTATGGATGACCGGGATTCTGGCGGTTCTTGAGATTGTCCGCGAATTGCACAGTTTTAAAGCGACCCGGTACAGGGTAAGTTCTGCGAAATTAGCAGGGCTTAGAAGTACGAGAAAAATAATTTTTCTGAGCGATCTGCATAATTATTGTTATGGAAGAGATAATGATACGCTCTTTCATGCGATTGAAAAAGAGCGGCCGGACCTGATCCTGGTCGGCGGCGATATGCTGCTTAGGTCGGACGGGAATGATTATCGAGGTACGGCCAGGTTTCTGTCCCGTCTTACGGATATCTGCAAGGTATACTGCGCCAACGGCAATCATGAACAGAAGCTCAAAGAACAGCCCTGGAGATACGAACAGTCCTATCAGGAATATAAGGCGCTGCTTGTAAAGGCCGGAATTCATCTTCTGGAAAATGAATCGGATGAGTTTGAGTGGGACGAAGCCCGAATCAGAGTCACGGGGCTTGAGATACCGATGAAGGCTTACGAGCATGTCCGAAGGGACCGGCTTAAGGTACGGGAAATAGAGGAAAGAATCGGAGAATCAAAAGCCGCGTATGAGATCCTGCTGGCGCATCATCCGGCGTATACGAAGATCTATCAGGAATGGGGGGCGGATCTGATCCTGTGCGGGCATTATCACGGCGGCGTGATCGGGATTCCGGGAGTCGGCGGGGTGATCGCACCGGATTTTACCCTGTTCCCCAGATATTCGGGAGGATGCTATCCGGTAGGCAATGCGGCGGCGGTAGTCAGCAGAGGGCTCGGCGCGCATTCCGTACCGGTGCGTCTTTTGAATCCGGCGGAAATAGTTGTGATTGAACTTGTAGAATCGGAAAATATCCTGTATAATAATAAAATTGCGATGAAAGAGAGTATAGGAGAAGACGATGGGGATTCCGGTAAAACTGCAGGTCTTTGAAGGACCGTTGGATCTGCTATTACATCTGATCGATAAGAATAAGATTGACATCTACGATATTCCGATCGTGGAGATTACGAATCAATATATGGAGTACATCCGCGCCATGGAAAAAGAGGATCTGAACATCATGAGTGAATTCCTGGTAATGGCCGCCACGCTTCTTGATATCAAATGCAGGATGCTGCTGCCCAAAGAAGTCAACGAGGAGGGCGAAGAAGAAGATCCCAGACAGGAACTGGTGGAACAGCTTCTGGAATATAAGATGTACAAATATATGTCATATGAACTGCGGGACAGGCAGGTGGACGGAGAACAGGCGATGTACAGGAGTCCCGCGATCCCGGAGGAAGTGCTGGCATATGAAGAACCGGTGAATCTGGACGAGCTTCTGGGAGACTTAACACTTGCCAGGCTGAACAGCGTGTTCCGGGAAGTTATGAGAAGACAGACGGATAAGATAGATCCGGTCCGGAGCAAGTTCGGCAAGATAGAGAAAGAAGAGGTGACGCTTCCGGACAAGCTTCTGTATGTGGCGGAATATGCGAAAAAGCACAGGAAGTTTGGCTTTCGGGAATTATTAGAGCGGCAGCATTCCAGGATTCAGGTTGTCGTCACGTTTCTCGCAGTTTTACATTTGATGAAGGACGGCACGATTCAGATAGAGCAAGAACAGCCCTTTGATGAGATTACGATATTGTGCGGATGTATGGTATAAAGTGGCGTGGGCAGACGACAGGGAACTGCCTGTTGGTAATAAGACGGTATATCAGAGCAACGGCTTAGGGGTGGAAAGGTAGTAATGAGAGAAGTGGAGATCAGGAGATTGGAAGGCGTCATAGAAGCAGTTCTGTTTACTATGGGGGATTCTGTGGAGCTTGGAAAGATCGCGGCAGCTATCGGACATGATGAAGAGACGACTCAAAAACTTGTGCACAGTATGATGGATAAGTATGAGGCGGAAGACAGAGGAGTGCGGATCATCGAATTAGAGAACGCGTTCCAGATGTGTACCAAGAAGGAGATGTATGAGTATCTGATCCGTGTGGCAAAGCAGCCGAAGAAGTATACATTGACAGACGTTTTGCTGGAAACGCTGTCGATCATCGCGTATAAACAGCCTGTAACGAAGCTGGAGGTGGAGAAGATCCGCGGCGTGAAATCGGATCATGCGGTGAATAAGCTGGTGGAGTATAATCTGGTATGTGAGAAGGGGCGGCTTGACGCGCCGGGAAAGCCGATCTTGTTTGGGACTACGGAGGAATTCCTGCGCAGATTCGATATCCGGTCGGTAGATGATCTGCCGAGCCTTAACCCGGAACAGGTGGAAAGCTTTAAGGAAGAGGCGGAAGAGGAGGTTCAGCTTAAACTGGATATCTGATCTCTTTTGGCAGGAATAGCGGCAAAGAAGCCGGCATACACTGTAATAACTTGGGTTATATGGTGTGGCAGATGAAAAAGAAGATATTTTCAATAAGTCTTATCGTTTG
>CANODD010000279.1 GCA_947564705.1 uncultured Dorea sp.
ATTTCCGGCGGATATTCCAACGTAAGATTCCTCCGAAAAGCAGTCCGCCGGCACGCCAATTCTATCACATTTCCGGCGGATATTCCAGCGTAAGTCTTCCAAGCCTCCCGCTGCGGAAATCATCCAGCATCAGAAGCGCGGCCTTCTCTGTATCCAGTTCATTTCCGCGCAGCAGGCAATGTCTGCTCTTCGCAATCCTCTCCAGTACGGCATAAGGCTCCTGATCGGCTATGATCTGATACTTCCTCTCCAGCACGCCGGGATAATCCTGATTCAGACGAAGAATTAACTCTGCCGCCAATTCTTCGGTATTCAAAAGCTCGTCTTTAATAGAACCTATAAAAGCCAGCATCATTCCCACTTGCTGATCTTCGAATTTCGGCCACAGGATTCCCGGCGTATCTAAGAGCTCCACCTGACGGTTCAGGCGTATCCACTGCTTTCCCTTCGTGACTCCCGGCGTATTCCCTGTCTTGGCGCATGCTTTTCCTGCCAGAGAATTAATAAAAGTAGATTTGCCCACATTCGGAATCCCCACAACCATGGCACGGACCGGGCGGTTCAGTATCCCTCTTCTGCGGTCTCTTTCAATCTTCTCTTTACACGCCTCCCTGATTACTTCCTGAACAGGCTTCATGGTTCCGTTTTTCCTGGAATTCACATTGACTGCCAGATACCCCTTCTCTCGGTAATAATCCGCCCAGGCTTTATTCCAGCTCTCTTCCGCAAGATCTGCCTTATTCAGCAGAATCACCCGGGACTTATTCTTACCCAACTCATCAATATCCGGATTCCTGCTGCTTTCCGGTATTCTTGCATCTGCAAGCTCGATAATAAGATCGATCAGTTTCATATTTTCCTGCATCATACGCTTCGCTTTGGTCATATGACCCGGATACCATTGAACATGCATAATCTTTTGCTCCTTATCTTACAAATCCAAAATCTTTCCTTGGAGAAATGACAAACCATGCTTTCCCATAAATATATTCCCGCTTAACATTCCCCACATCTGCGTTTCGGCTGTCTTCGCTGCTGGCGCGGTTATCCCCCAGCACAAAAAACTCATCCCCCGCAAGCTGTATTTTCTCGTCCGCAATCCCTACATCGTCAATATCCGTCGTCTCATATTCTTCCTCCAGCTTCTCTCCGTCGATATAGACTCTGTTCTCTATGATCTCAACGCTCTCTCCGGGAAGACCGACGATACGCTTTGTGAAATAATGGTCGTTCTCATTCCCCTTGGGTTTGAACACAATAATATCTCCCCGCTTCGGTGTCGTCGCGTTATAGACAATCCGGTTTACAAGGACAACATCCCCATTATACAGCACCGGCTTCATAGAGTCCCCCACCATACTGACCTGCTGGCCAAAATACCAGACACTTACAAATGCCAGAAGACACGCCACCCCCGCCTTGAAGCTCCATACGGCGGCCGTTCTCAAAAGTTTAAGATTCACATGAAAATGAAAATCAAATTTCTTCTTCCTTGCTTTCCTGAATATACGTTTTTTTCGTCTGCGTCCCATGTATTCCCCTTGTAACAGAAAAGGGGCAATATACATTATGTACTTGCCCCTTCTGACTTGCTTCCTATTTTACTAACTCTTTTACTTTCGCTCTCTTACCTACGCGGTCTCTTAAGTAGAACAGTTTCGCTCTTCTTACCTTACCTCTTCTCACTACCTCCACCTTCTCGACATTCGGTGAATGCAGCGGCCATGTCTTCTCAACGCCGATTCCGTTAGAATTCTTCCTTACCGTAAATGTAGCTCTTGAGCCGCCGCCCTGCTTCTTAAGGACAGTTCCCTCAAAGATCTGGATTCTCTCGCGGTTTCCTTCCTTGATCTTACCATACACCTTTACGGTATCTCCGACATGAAATTCCGGCACAACTTCCTTCAACTGTTCTGCCTCAATACTTCTGATAATATCATTCATTATGTGTGACCTCCTTATTATTCGGATGTTCTTAATACGCCTGTACCAGAGGACCATCTCTCTTCTTCACAACGTATTCAAGTTTATCACATCCCCCGGAAAATAACAAGGACTTTTTTTATTATTTTTATCACATTTTTATCAAAAATTTTCGCCGCTTATCTGTAATTATAGCGTCCGGTGGACTTCTCAAGATGTTCTTTCATCGCCTCTGAAGCACCTTCGGCGTCTTTTGCAAGGATCAGTCCGTATACTTTCTGATGCTCCTCATAGATATCCTTAAGCTGCCCTTCATCCACCATACCGCTTCCGCTGACATGGCGCATCAGATTGCTGATCGTCTGTATCATACTGTATATGATCTGATTACCGGAACACTCCGCAACACAGATATGAAATTCCAGGTCCTCATTCAGGAACTCCTTAAAATCTCTCTCCGCATAAGCCCTGTGAAGCCGGTGCGAGATCTCGTAAAGCTTGCCCAGAATCTCCTCATCCGTACATCCCGCAGCCAGATAAGCCGCCTTTACTTCCAGAAGATTACGCACTTCCACGATACTGTCAATCTGGCTTCCGTTCAGGAAGAGAGACCAGGACAAAGGAACGACAAAAAAACTGGCTTCATGGTTGCTGATATAAGTCCCCTGGCCCGGACGGATATCAATCATCCCCAGGACCTCCAGAACCTTAAGCGCCTCCCGGATCGCCGAACGTCCGACTCCCATCTTTGCCGCCAGCACCCTGTCCGACTCAATCTTATCTCCCTTTTTCAAATGTTTCCCAAAGATCTGCTCGGCAAAATACATGGTAAGGCGGTTCACCAGAAGACTGATAGTTCCGCCCTTTCTCATAGGATTCCCATCCGCCATATTACCGAGCACATCGTCCGGCAGAAGCATCTGAATCTTCTCCGCAAATTCTTCCGGCGGTATGGAAAAGAACATAGAATCAATGCCAAGACTTTCCGACACCGCCAGTATCACTTCGTTCATTCTGCCTCCGTCCTTCGATTCCAGATTAGAATAAGTCGCAATGCTCATGGAAGGTTTTCCGTCTGCAGAGGAAAGAAAGCGCTCGATAAACTCCTTCTGAGTAAGTCTGAGCGCACTTCTTAATAAGCGAAGATTCTCTTTTTTATTAATCGGATTCATCTCTGTCATATGCCTCTCCATTTCTTAGGAAACGTATACGAAACTGCACATTCATACCGCAACTTCAGGAACTGTCGGAATACCTCTTCAGACACGCAGGTCAAAAACGCCGCCGCATAAGCTCTGTCAAAATGAAGCAGCACAACAGATTACAGCAAGATGACTTGGCCTGCGCAGCCTGAGAGGTATAACATTTCAGATTAATTTCTTATTTTGTAAGCAGCTCTTTCGCAAGTTCTGTCATGATCACAGAAGCCTTTGCAAAGTCACTGTATTTCGTAAATTCTACCGGGCAGTGGCTCCTGCCTTCTTTACTTGGAACAAACAGCATTACTGTCGGGATTACCTGACCAATTTCAAGAGCGTCATGCCCTGCGCCGCTTGGAAGCTTCTTATAGCTGTAACCTCTTGTCTTGCAGCTTTCTTCCATCGTGTTCAGCATCTCTTCTGACAGCCATACCGGCGTAATCACAAGCTTGGTATCGATCTCATAGCTTCCGCCCATCTCCTTTACTTCTCTGTCAAGAGCCGCACGGAT
>CANODD010000280.1 GCA_947564705.1 uncultured Dorea sp.
GCCATGATCATGATCATGGCCATGATGATCGCAATGAACGTCCGGATCAAACGCCAGATTCCCCGCAAGCAGCGCATCTACAGCTTCATCCGTATTGCCGGATACTCCACCATAGAGACGGATACCGGCTTCTGCCAGCGCAATCTGCGCCCCTGCTCCGATCCCTCCGCAGATCAGCGTATCTACCTCTAATCCGGATAACATCCCGGCGAGGGCTCCATGGCCGCTTCCCTTCGTTTCCACCACCTGCGTCCCGGTAACTTTACCGTCTTCAACGTCATAAACTTTAAACTGCTCTGTATGCCCGAAATGCGGGAATACATTTCCATTCTCATAAGTAACCGCAATCTTCATAATCCTGTCTACCTCTCTTTCCCCGGCGTATTGACCCCTGCACTCTGCACTGTCGCATTTTCACGGCAACATTTCCCACAGAACTATCGCAGAATGTATCATCTCCGCCGGAAATACATAGTGTTTTCCTATAACATGATACTCCCGAAAATTCAGGAATTCAAGTCATAACTTTACGAACTCATCAGAACTCATCAGATCCGACAATGCAATTCCGTCAAAGTATGTATTGGTAAGCCTGTGAAATTCCATCCACATCGGCAGCGTCTTACAACTCTGAACGCGTTCACAGGTATTCGTTTCGCAGCTAAGGCAGGCCACCGGCGCAAGACTCCCCTCCGTAAGACGCAGGATATCCCCGACACGGTATTCAGCCGGCTCAGCCGCCAGGCGGTAACCGCCGCCCTTTCCCTGAAGCCCCTCGATCATCTTGTTCTTTGTCAAAACAGGAAGAATACGCTCCAGGTATTTTAAAGAAATATTTTGTCTTTCGGCCACTTCTTTCATCGGAACATATCCTTTTCCATAATTCTCCGCAAGATCAATCATCACCCGGAGCGCATACCTGCCTTTCGTCGAAATCATCATAACGACCACCTCCTACTCCGCAAACAAAGGCGTAGACAAATATCTGTCACCTGTATCAGGCAAAAGCACAACAATCGTTTTTCCTTCATTTTCAGGACGCTTAGCAAGCTCGATCGCAGCGAAAGCCGCCGCGCCGGAAGAGATTCCTACCAGAACGCCTTCCTTCCTGCCAATGAGCCTTCCTGTCGCAAATGCATCCTCATCGGAAACAGGAATGACCTCATCATAGATTGCCGTATTCAAGACTTCAGGCACAAACCCTGCGCCAATCCCCTGAATCTTATGCTGTCCTGCCGCACCGGAAGAAAGCACGGCGGATGAAGCCGGTTCAACGGCAACGATCCTGACGGCAGAATTCTTTGATTTCAGATACTCGCCGACTCCGGTTATCGTCCCGCCGGTTCCGACACCCGCGACAAAGATATCCACCTCGCCGTCCGTATCCTCATAGATCTCAGGACCGGTACTCTCCCTGTGCGCTTTCGGATTGGCAGGATTCACGAACTGCCCCGGAACGAAACTTTCCGGAATCTCAGCAGCCAATTCCTCAGCTTTGGCAATCGCCCCTTTCATGCCCTCCGCGCCCTTTGTAAGCACCAGTTCAGCCCCATAGGCTTTCATAAGCTGACGACGTTCTTTGGACATGGTTTCCGGCATCACAATGATGACTCTATACCCTCTCGCAGCGGCAACGGCAGCCAGACCAATACCGGTATTCCCGGAAGTCGGTTCGATAATGACAGAGCCTGGCCCTAATCTTCCCGCTTTCTCAGCCTCATCAATCATCTCTTTTGCGACACGGTCCTTTACGGAACCCGCCGGATTCATGTACTCAAGCTTCGCAAGAATCCTGGCTTTCAGACCATACATTTTCTCGATATGAGCCAATTCCAAAATCGGTGTTCTTCCAACCAACTGATCAATAGACGTATAAATATTTGACATAACAATACCTCCTACCTTTTTTACCTACTTTTTTAGTTGGTATTAGTATATCTCATATTATATATAATGTCAATAATTACCGATCTCTTGATTGCCTGCCAGTTACAGAATCGTAACACCGCTGTGTATCACCCGAAGCTTCTCTCCCATGATCTCTTTCATCATACCGCAAGCTTCCTCACCCGTACAATGTCCCGTGTAAAATACCGTATCCATCCCGGCCAACTCATGGGCAATATCTCGAATATTCAAGACATCCTCCGGCGAATATTCCCCTTCCTTCATCAGATGAAAACCACTGATCACCATATCCGGGTCAGAATGAAATATCTCCTTATACCGATCCAGTATATTCAATATTCCATTGTGGGCGCATCCCGATAACAGTATCCTCTTACCATCCTGCGTAATCACAAGACACTGTTCGTGGTCAAAGGCATCCTGGACGAATCCCTCCGCCGTCCTCTTCTTCAACTTCCGATTTCCCGCCGCCGGGTATCTCGTCCCTGGCACATCCGTATACAGAAACAACTCGTCGTCAATCTCCAGATCTCCCTGTACAAATACACACTGTTCCAGTTTTAATATCTCTTTGTCAATACCGATGTACTTCTCCTCCCCCTTCTTCAGGTGATAGTAATCTTCACCCGCGGAAGCCTTCAGATATATCCTTGCATCACTATTCACCTCGGAAAACGCAAGAATCCCTCCCCCATGGTCATAGTGTCCATGACTCAGAAACATGGTATCTACCGCCGTCAGATCTATACCAAGCGTCTCTGCATTATGCAGAAATATGTCCGTCGCGCCGCTGTCTGCAAGAATCTTGTGCTTCTTCGTCTCTATATAGAAGCTTAAACCGTGCTCATACCCACAACCGGGAACCCCCGGCGTATTCTCAACCAAATTTACAATCCTCATTTTTCTACCGCTCCGCTGCTTTTTTAATCGTCAACCCTCGCCGCAATCGTTACATCGGTTTTAGATTTTTATTAAGCCTGTCTACCATCCAGGCAATCCTCTTTTCCCGTCCTGCATCTGTCTTTGCGTCAAGATACGCCCGGGTATATGTTTTCTTTACAGATAAAGACATAGCCTCAAAATTCGTACGGGCAGGCTCATATCCCTCCAGAAGTGCAGACAGCTTCGTAATCTGCTCCTCTGTGATTTCTACAGCATTTTGAGCATACCATTGACCGTTTTTCTTGGCTTCCTCTATTTTCCTCCTGCCAAAATCAGTCATAAGCCCCTTCTCTTCAAGACTTTTGACTAATTTCTTATTTTTCTCGGACCACTTACTCTTCTCCCTGCGCATAGAAAAATATTTCTTATAAGTCTTTTCGTCGATGCTTTTCATCTGCCCGTCAATCCAGCCAAAGCACAGAGCTTCTTCAAGCGCTTCCCCTGCTTTTACCGTCTTCGGTCCGCCTGCTTTGCCAAACAAAAGCCAAACGCCGTCATGTGTCAGGCAATGCTCAGAAAGCCATTTCCTGAATTCTTCTCTGTCGGCAAATTCCATTATATCGTTCATGAATCCCTTCCTCCCCTCATTTACAGGTTGCTTTTTACATATTCTACTACATTAAAAGCGGCACTTCAATATGAACCTAAACACGGCGGTCAAAGCCCCCTCGGACTTTGTTCCGCCGTGTTTCATCTTTTTATGAATGACCGCTCCTGTTTATTTCGTAATCAGTTCTACTTCTACAGGAAGTGATTTTTCTACTTCTTCC
>CANODD010000281.1 GCA_947564705.1 uncultured Dorea sp.
GCCCTTAAGAATCTGGACGAGAGAGGAATTATCCGTATCGGAGCGGAAGTGCGGGCAGGAGATATCCTGGTGGGCAAAGTGACTCCGAAGGGAGAGACGGAGCTGACGGCAGAGGAGCGTCTGCTGCGGGCGATCTTCGGCGAGAAGGCGCGTGAGGTAAGAGATACTTCTCTTAAAGTGCCCCATGGCGAATACGGTATCGTTGTGGACGCGAAGGTATTTACGAGAGATAACGGAGACGAACTTTCACCGGGAGTTAATCAGGCGGTGCGCATCTATATCGCGCAGAAGAGAAAGATCTCCGTAGGAGATAAGATGGCGGGACGCCACGGTAATAAGGGTGTTGTTTCCCGTGTACTGCCGGTGGAGGATATGCCGTTCCTGCCGAACGGACGGCCGCTGGATATCGTATTGAATCCGTTGGGCGTGCCGTCGCGTATGAATATCGGTCAGGTATTGGAGATCCATCTGTCCCTGGCGGCCAAAGCGCTGGGATTCAATATCGCTACGCCGGTATTCGACGGCGCGGACGAGAATGATATCATGGATACGCTTGATCTTGCAAATGATTATGTGAATCTGGAGTGGGATGAATTTGAGGCAAAGTATAAAGAAGAACTTCTGCCGGAAGTGATGCAGTATCTGTATGATAACCGGGATCACCGGAAGGTATGGAAGGGAGTGCCGATTTCCAGAGACGGAAAAGTGCGCTTAAGAGACGGACGTACCGGAGAATATTTTGACAGTCCGGTAACGATCGGCCATATGCATTATCTGAAGCTTCATCATCTGGTGGACGATAAGATACATGCCCGTTCGACAGGTCCTTATTCTCTGGTTACGCAGCAGCCGTTAGGCGGTAAGGCGCAGTTCGGCGGACAGCGTTTCGGAGAGATGGAGGTATGGGCGCTGGAGGCATATGGCGCGTCATATACGCTCCAGGAGATCCTTACCGTGAAATCAGACGATGTAGTCGGCCGTGTGAAGACTTATGAGGCGATTATCAAAGGGGAGAATATCCCGGAGCCTGCGATTCCGGAGTCCTTCAAGGTGTTGTTAAAGGAACTGCAGTCCCTTGGGCTGGATATGCGGGTGCTGCGGGATGATAATACGGAAGTTGAGATCATGGAGACGGCAGATATGGGAGAGACAGATTTCCGTTCTTTGATCGAGGGAGACAGGAAGTATCGTCAGGAAGATAACCTTGGGGAGCATGGATATACCGAACAGGAATTCCAGGGAGAAGAGCTTATAGATGTGGAGGAAGAACCGGAACCGGAGGATGATGAGTTCGACGATATGGATCTGGATGATATGGAATATGAGCCTGATGATGATTTTGGATATGATGATTTGTCAGATGATGAATAGGAAGGGGTGCCTGTATGCCGGAAAACAATAAGGAACAAGCTTACCAGCCAATGACTTTTGATGCGATCAAAATTGGGTTGGCATCGCCTGAGAAGATTCTGGAGTGGTCCAGGGGAGAAGTTACGAAGCCGGAGACGATCAATTACCGGACATTAAAGCCGGAGAAAGACGGTTTGTTCTGTGAGAGGATATTCGGACCAAGCAAGGATTGGGAGTGTCATTGCGGTAAATATAAGAAGATCCGTTATAAAGGTGTTGTGTGCGACCGTTGCGGGGTCGAAGTTACGAAGTCAAGCGTGCGCCGCGAGCGTATGGGACATATTGCCCTTGCCGCGCCTGTATCGCATATCTGGTATTTTAAAGGAATTCCCAGCCGTATGGGACTGATCCTGGATCTGTCGCCGAGAACGCTGGAGAAGGTGCTGTATTTTGCGTCTTATATCGTTCTGGACAGAGGGGAGACGGACCTGCAGTATAAGCAGGTATTGTCCGAGCAGGAATATCAGGAGGCAAGAGAGAGATGGGGAAGCGCGTTCCGTGTAGGAATGGGAGCCGAGTCCATCCAGGAGCTTCTGCAGTCCATCGACCTGGAGAAGGATTATCATGAGCTGCAGGAGGGGCTTAAGGGAGCTACCGGACAGAAGCGCGCGAGGATCGTGAAGCGTCTGGAAGTTGTGGAGGCTTTCCGCGAGTCGGGAAATAAGCCGGAGTGGATGATCATGACGGCGATTCCGGTGATCCCGCCGGATCTTAGACCGATGGTACAGTTAGACGGCGGACGTTTCGCGACGTCAGACCTGAACGACTTGTACCGGCGGATTATCAATAGAAATAATCGTCTGAAACGTCTGCTTGAGCTGGGCGCGCCGGACATTATCGTCAGAAACGAGAAGAGGATGCTGCAGGAGGCGGTAGACGCCCTGATCGATAACGGCCGCCGGGGGCGTCCGGTTACAGGGCCGGGAAACAGAGCGCTTAAGTCTCTTTCCGATATGCTGAAGGGTAAGTCGGGACGTTTCCGTCAGAACCTGCTTGGAAAGCGTGTGGACTATTCCGGACGTTCCGTTATCGTCGTAGGGCCGGAGCTTAAGATCTATCAGTGCGGTCTGCCCAAGGAGATGGCGATCGAGCTTTTCAAGCCTTTCGTTATGAAAGAACTGGTGCAGAACGGAACGGCCCATAATATTAAGAATGCGAAGAAGATGGTGGAGAGGGTACAGCCGGAGGTCTGGGATGTGCTGGAGGATGTTATCAAGGAGCATCCGGTTATGCTGAACCGCGCTCCTACGCTTCACAGACTGGGAATTCAGGCATTCGAGCCTATTCTGGTAGAAGGTAAAGCGATTAAGCTGCATCCGCTGGTATGTACTGCTTATAATGCCGATTTTGACGGAGACCAGATGGCGGTGCATTTGCCGTTGTCCGTGGAAGCCCAGGCGGAATGCCGTTTCCTTCTGCTGTCGCCGAATAACCTGCTGAAGCCTTCCGACGGAGGACCGGTTGCGGTTCCGTCTCAGGATATGGTACTTGGTATCTATTATCTGACTCAGGAAAGACCCGGGGCCAAGGGAGAGGGCAAGTTCTTTAAGAGTGTAAACGAGGCGATTCTTGCCTATGAAAACGGAGCCATCACCCTTCATTCACGTATTAAAGTAAGAGTGAAAAAGACTCTGGCAGACGAAACTGTGAAAGAGGGAATCATAGAGTCTACGCTGGGAAGATTCTTGTTTAACGAGATTATCCCGCAGGATCTGGGATTCGTGGACCGGGAGGCGGAAAACGGCGAACTGCTGCTTGAGATAGATTTTCATGTAGGAAAGAAGCAGTTAAAGCAGATTCTTGAGAAGGTAATTAACACCCATGGTTCTACTGCTACGGCGGAGGTGCTGGATGCGGTAAAATCCATCGGATATAAATATTCCACCAGAGCGGCTATGACCGTATCGATCTCCGATATGACCGTGCCGCCGCAGAAGCCGGAGATGATCAAACAGGCTCAGGATACGGTGGATAAGATCACGAAGAACTTTAAGCGTGGTCTGATTACGGAAGAAGAGCGTTATAAAGAAGTTGTAGAAACATGGAAAGCGACGGACGACGCGCTGACAGAAGCGCTGCTGTCCGGACTTGACAAATATAATAATATCTTCATGATGGCGGATTCCGGAGCCCGCGGTTCCGACAAGCAGATCAAGCAGCTTGCGGGTATGCGCGGACTGATGGCGGATACGACGGGACGTACCATCG
>CANODD010000282.1 GCA_947564705.1 uncultured Dorea sp.
AAGCGTAAAAATCACTCGATTAAGGGCTATATCCAGATAGGTAAAATCTTAATTATACCGATGACAGGCAGGCCGGTCTCTTCTTTTATTGCGGTTACGTCGCGGATACTGCTTGTCCGGATACAGGGAGAACCTGCTTCTTTCGCGGCTCTTGCCATCAGATACATGACGGATTTTTCCGGTACGTACAGAGGTTCTCCGGGCAGAGCCTGGCAGGATACAATAAGCTGCCCTTTTATCTTGTTTAAAATTTCACTTTTTGAATATTTCATGGTTTTATTCCTCCATCTTGATCTTAAATACGATTTTTCTGACGTCTGCCGGCCGGTCTTTCATCATTGCTACTTTGTGGGCGTCGCTGGGGAAGCAGACCATAAACTGGCCGGGTTTAAGCTCATAGCATCCGTCCGCGTCACCCTTTAGGAATGCAATATCTTTTTCCGGCGCGTATGGTACTTCATAGGTTAACGAGCAGATATCGGATGTTGCGATCCTCTCTACGCCGCTGACAATGAAGTGCAGATCGATATAATTGCGGTGTGCTTCATAGAGACACTCGTCTTCTGGTTTTGAAGTAAAGGTAACAAGATTACAGAACAGCCGGTCCTCATCAAGAACGACCGTGGGAACGGGAAGTTCCCAGGATGGCAGGCTGTCCAGGTAATTAAGCGCCTGATACAGGGCAGGAAAATATTTATAATTATCCTTGTTTTTTAAAGAATCAAAAATCATAAGAGCCTCCTTTGATCAGATTAGAATATGATGTTGTTTTAGTGTGTTTCTTTATTGCTTTCATTATATGACACAGAGGGCAAAAAAAAAACATACGTGAGCTCTAAAAATAGCATAATAGGATTGAAATGTAAGAAAATTATAAGGTATAATATGGATAAGAAACCGTTCTTAAGTTCGTATGAGGAGGTAAAGGAATGAGCAGTGTTGTTGATAATGTGAGGTTTAATTTTCTATATATTGATACATATTCATTTGGAAGGAACTGGGTCTTTCCGGAAAGTATGATTCCATATAATATGCTTCGTTATATAGAATCGGGAGTCGGAACGTTCTTTATAGACGACGAGGAAGTGGTCGTCCGTAAGGATCAGATTGTTTATATTCCTATGGGGAGCAGGCTGTCCTGTTATGCGATGGAAGATAATTTTTCCTTTACCAGCATTCGGTTTACCACGTCCGTATATTTCGAGGGGGGAGACTTTCTTTCAGATTATTATGGGATTCGGAAGGTTATGGTATGTAAAGAGGTGAAGACGTATTTTCAGCAGATCTATCGCTGGGTAAAGGAAGACAGTCCGGCGAAAATGTATTTCGTGAGAGGATATCTTGAAATTCTGATCGGCACTCTGATCTCTAAGATGAGTACTAAGGAAAATTGTAAGGAAGAACATCAGATTACGGATGATAAATATAAGCTGGAAAAGATCAGAAGGCGGATACGGAGAGTCAGCAATAAGGTAGATCCCCGGATTCAGGTTGTGATGGATTATGTTGTGCTTCATCCGGCGGAAAAATACACTCCGCAGAGTATGGCGGATATGGCGGAGCTGAGTAAACAGAGGTTTAGCTGCCTGTTTAAAGAACAGGTAGGAAAGTCGCCGATGGCATACATCAAGGAGCTTAAACTGACAACGGCGGCAAGAAAATTGCTGGTGTGCAATGAGACTGTCAGTGAGATTGCCTATGAGGTGGGATACGAGGACCCGAACTACTTTATCAGAGAATTTAAGTCTGCTTTTGGGTATACGCCTAATCAATATCGGAAAGCGGCGAAGGAGTAGAGATTGAGTGTAATGTGCTATTAATAGGTTTTTTTGTCTGAATTGTTATAAAAAAATCAGATTATTGAAAAAATAAGAAGGGCGTATGTCTGTATATTACGGGCGGCGTCCTCCTTTTTTTGTTCTTTTTTGGAGGAAAAGCGGGTGAAATCAGAGGTTTAAACTACAGGCGTATTATGCTATTATTGAGATTTCTTGCTGTAGAAATACACAAAAAAATATCGTAAAATCTATCTCAACAAAGCAAAAGCAACAAAAAAGTACAAAGGAGGTAACATTATGAGAAAGAAAACGCTGAGTGTTTTGTTAACGGCGCTGATGGTAGCATCAATGGCAGCAGGATGTGGAAAAGATTCTGGAGGAGCAGGGGGAAGCTCTGAGAATGACGGAGAACTGAAAGGGGACATCACATTCTGGCATTCCTTTACACAGGGAGGACGAATGGACGTAATCCAGGAAGCAGCGGAGAAGTTTATGGATGAGAATCCGGATGTCAATATTACGATCGAGACATTCTCCTGGGGAGACTTCTACACGAAATGGACAACCGGTCTGGCGTCAGGAAATGTACCGGATATGAGTACGGCGTTACCCGGACACGTAGTTGAGATGATGGATGCGGAGGCCGTGATCCCGGTTGACGATGTGATCGACGATATCGGAAGAGACCGTTTTGCAGAAGCAGCATTGTCCGAAGGTGAGAGGGACGGAGAGTGTTATTCCTTACCGCTGTATTCACATGCACAGGTTATGTGGTACAGAAAGGATCTGTTAGAAGAAGCGAATCTGGAAGTACCGGAAACCTGGGAAGAATTTGCAGAAGCAGCAAAGACATTGACAAAAGACGGTGTATACGGCTGCTCCTTCCCCTGCGGTTCCGGTGATCTGATGGCTACGCGGTTCCTTAACTTCTATGTGCGAAGCGGCGGCGGAAGTCTTCTGACAGATGATCTCAAAGCAGATCTGACAAGCGATATTGCGATCGAAGGAATCAATTACTGGCTGGATATTTATGAAAACTGTTCACCGAAGGATTCTGTGAACTATGCAGTACTTGACCAGGCGAATCTGTATTATCAGGGAAAGACAGCCTTTGACTTTAACAGCGGATTCCATATCTCAGGCGTAGAGACGAACTCTCCGGATCTGGTTGACAGCATTGACTGTGCGCCGCTTCCAAGGCTCAAAAAAGATGATCCGATCTACGGCGCGGAGACGTCCAATATCCCGATGGTAATCTGGTCTAAGTCCGAGCATCCGGAGATCTGTAAGGCATTTATCGAGACTCTGTATGAGGAGGAGACATATACGGATTTCCTGGCGGCTACGCCTGTGGGAATGCTTCCGTCCATTACGGGAATCTCTGATACGGAGAAATATCAGTCTAACGAGATCGTGCAGAAGTTCTCCAATGCGGAGCAGGTTATCTCAGAAGCGGTAGAACTCTCCGCCGCGATCGGGTTTGAGCACGGACCAAGCGTGGAGGCAGGTCTTCTGACATCCCAGAGTATTATAGAAGAGATGTTCCAGGATATTATAACAAATGGTACTGATGTAGAAAAAGCGGCTAAGGCGGCCGAAGAAAAGATGAACGAGGTATTTGAATCTGTTCAATAGTGTTTTGGAGCTGCCCTGTATGAGAATCATGGCGGGGCAGCCTTTTTGAGAAAGGTGGAAGTCGCGAGTGAAAACAAAAAAAATTGATTATGGCAGATGGCTGCTGGTATTACCGGCTTTGATCGTTGTCGGAACACTTCTGGTATATCCGATTTTTTCAAGCCTTTATTACAGTTTAACAACCAAACATCTGATAAAAG
>CANODD010000283.1 GCA_947564705.1 uncultured Dorea sp.
ATGCTTATTTTGTTGTAAGGGGCTAAAAATCGGCATTAACCGACAGCCCCTTTTTATATGATAAGACGGAATAGCAAATTATAAAAAGCACCTGCATATCAACTGTCGGTTCAAACCAAAAATTTACACCCTGTATGCATAACATTAAGCCGATTCTTCTGATACATGAAATACAGCGTCTCCAACGTCTCCCCTATGTATCCGATATATCTGTCTGTCCGATCTGCTCCCTTGGGAATGCTAAGCTCTTCCACTCTCTCAAGGACCGGGAACAGCCACCCGCAATATTCCGCCAACACTTCTTTTCTTGCCAGAATAATATTATAATTATAGAAATACTTTTGTTTTAAAATACCCGAAAATGCCCTGGCGTATTCCGGATGTATCTCCCGAAGCGCCCTTTGCACCGCATTCCAGTCATCTTTCTTCAGATACCTTCTGTGATGTTCCTCAATATCCGGCTCATAGGGCATCGGATATGGAAGAACCGCGTCTACCTCGTTATCTATAAGCCGAAGTACATCATCCTCCGTTAACTCTAATATTCTTCTGTAATGTACCAACCCATAGTATTCATGCCTGGAATCTGCAGACGGCCGCTGCAGACGGTTTCTCCAGATCCAATATAGCGCCGTCAGTTCCGAATAGTTCTCGTTCTTTGCGGAAATACTTTCTCCATCGCAATCCAATATATCAGCAACACGCTCCACGCATAGCGCCGCCCCCGCCTGAATCGGCATAATCCATTCCGGCAATTCATAGTGTGCGGCCAACGGCTTGTCCTTATAAAACTTTGCCATGAAGACATGCATATCGGCTCTGTGGTATCCGACCGGCAGTACTCGCAGGGGCAAAAAATCTTTTCCGCACGTGTAATGGCTGTTCATAAGCTCCGCCCATCTCTGCGAAGTCAAACGAACATGGCAAAAAAGCCCCTGTCTATCCAGGCTTATTTCGATTGCCCCCATCATATTCTCTGGAGTCGCGATCAGAACTTCAATATTCTCTTTTTCTTCTGCTGACAAAGAACCGGCAAATGATTCTAATTCCAGAACAGGAACATCCGACAGATATTCGGCATTGCTTCCTCTTTCTGTAACCAAAAAACAACGGATGTTTCTTGCCGGGCAGAAATTATGTATAGCTTCATAAGCTCCAAGGGCAGTACCCTGGGCGCCGTATATGGCCAGATCCATATTTGTGTCCCTCCTGTCCCTTATTATTAATATCAACTATTAAAACAACTCTCTGTTGAGATTTCTGATCAACTCTGTACAACTGTCAGAATTACCTACTCACAAAAATGTTTTTTCGAAAATACAACTACTAACGACTCTCTATGATGATATAAATAAACTGTCATGAGGCGTTCAGCAAGAAACCCGATATATCTTTTCTGATAAATATCTTCTCTTGGTTTACAATTTCTCTCGCAGTATTCCAGTATTGGAAACAACCATTCACAATATCGGTGTAACACATTCCTTCGCATGATGAACATATTATAAGGAATGTAATATGTTGATTGCTCCACACATTCTAATGACTCTAAATATTCACAGCATATCTTTCTGATTCCGTCTTTCATTATCTTCCAGTCGTTAAGGATATGATTCTTACCATACATCGTCAATACATCTGGTACATTTACTACAGGATTTGTAACCACAATATCTACACAAGAGCAAAGCAGATTGTCAACATCCTTCTTACTCAGCGCAAAACGTCTTCTGTAATGACAAAGTCCTACATATTCAGCGCTGGCATTCTTCCAAATCCAATACTGCGCCGTTAGTTCACAGTATCGCCCGTTTTTCTCTGATATATGATCCCCGGAACAATCCGTTACATCTGCGATTTTCTGCTTTGTAAGCGCCGCTCCAACCTGGATATCTTTTTCCCATTCAAAATTTTCCACATTGTTTTTAAGCGGTTTATCCATATGGCTTTTCGCAACATAAATGATCAGAGACTTCCTGCCGCTGTTTCCTCTTGGAAGCTGAACTTGCCCGTCCTGCAGTAAAATGTAAGGCGTCTTTTCCCGCTTTTGTCTATATAAGGCATATGCCCTTCCGCGTTCCTCACACCACAAGTCACTCTCAAATGTCATAAGAACTGGATTCTTAATTCCAATCCTGTCCAATCTGGCGCATATTTCATCCTTGTATTTTTCCAACACTGCTACAATGACCTGCATATCATCGCTAAATTCTAAATCGCTACAAGAAATAACCGGAATTCCATCGACCTGCTTACCCGAGCCTATATTTGTATCACTTACAATAAGCGCTTCTATTCTCAAATTAAACGGCTCTTCTCTCAGACAGTACAAAACTTCCCTTGCAACATCCCCCGCTCCATAAATAAAATACCTCTTTTTATTACTAAATACCTCGCTATCCACCATTTGAACATATCCCATTTTTTTCAAAATAATCTTTGAACAGTACAGCATTGCATCAAATTCCAATCTTTTCGATTATCTTCCATAAATTTTCTTCCATAGCTTTTTCTGAAAAGAATTTTTCATAAATTTTTCTGGATTCTGCTCCTATTTTCTTCAGATTATTCTTGTCGTCAATACAACAGGTTATTTTTTCTTTCAAAGCTTCTACATTCTCTGACGGAAAGATAAATCCATTTTCACCGTCAATAATATATTCACTCTGCCCTACCTGATCAGAAACAATGCACGGAATCCCATACTGCATCGCTTGAGTCACCACTACCGGCATCGGATCGTCCCTTGACGGACATACCAACAAATCCAGACTCGCAAAATAACTGTTTAATCTTCTCTGTGACATCTCTCCGACATATTTTATTTCAGGACTGTCCCTCAATACTTTGTCTAGGTCAATGATGGGTTCGAGATATTTCCCGACAATCTCAAAAGATATGCCTGCTTTCTTTTCATCAGGAATCTTTTTCACTGCCGCTACAAAAATATCCTGCGCTTTTCGCGGATAAATCAGTCCTATAATCCCTATTCTAAATACGCAATCTCTGATTCTCTTTTCAACCAGATTATCCGGCAGACAATATAACATTTTTTCAATCGGTATCTGACTATAATGCCTTTGAAAACACTCCACCACTCGTTTCCCTCCTGCATAATAATGAACATTATCTCTGATTACCAAGGGGAAATCATGAAAATCCTTATTATTTGATTCATGTATCCACCATACAATTGGAACATCTGTATGCGCAATCCGCCGTGCCACATCAGCAATCCCTATCGTCCCTACAATAACAAATTCCATCTCCTGAACCAGATCAGCAAACAACCTTCCTCCATATAACATATTAATTTGCGGCATATAGTCAATGTCGTTTTCCCGTAATTCTTCTATCAATTCACCTTCCAGCAACGCGGACATCAATGGTCTGTATCCCATTTTTTTCAAAATCCGTGCAACATGCATTAGTACGACAGATACTCCATTCCTCGTTAATTCATGGCAGACCAACATCACCTTTTTCTCTTGCCGTCCATTCACCCATTGTTTAAAATCATACGCCTGGTTATCTGAATAAATCTTCTTCTTTACCTGAAACAAATCATCCAAATCTGGATATAGTTTGATTTTATCCTCTGCCACCC
>CANODD010000284.1 GCA_947564705.1 uncultured Dorea sp.
CACAATCCTGGGGTCTGCGGTATAAACGCCCTCCACATCCGTATAGATCTCACACCTGTCCGCATGGAGCGCCGCCGCCAGCGCCACCGCCGTCGTATCCGAACCGCCTCTTCCGAGTGTCGTGACATCATCATACTTATTCACTCCCTGAAAACCGGTGACGATCACGATCTTCCTGGAATCCAGCTCGTGCAGGATCCGTTCCGTCTCTACACGTTTAAAGCGGGCGTTCCCGTACCGGGAAGTCGAATGCATCCGCACCTGGAACGCATTCAATGACACAGCCGGAACATCCAATGCCTGCATCGCCATGGCCATCAAAGATACCGACACCTGCTCGCCTGTCGTCAGAAGCATATCGAGCTCCCTCTTCTTAGCCTTCGGATTGATCGTACCCGCAAGTTCAAGCAGTTCATCCGTCGTATCTCCCATAGCCGACAATACGATTACAACGTCATGCCCTTCTTTATAGTCTTCTATACATCTTCTGGCGACATTGAAGATCCTCTCCTTGTTCGCAACCGAACTGCCGCCGAATTTCTTCACTATCAGCATAACTCCTCCTGTAATAAATGGCCGATCAGACGGAATCCCTCCGGCCAATTCTTCCCCGTCCGGGCCGCGGACTGTTCGTCATATCTGACAGACGCATCCGCCCCCTGTGAAACACCCGTGCTGTCGTATAGCAGATACGGAACAGGTTCCCCCGTATGGGTACGGACTTCAATCGGCGTCGGATGATCCGGAAGCAGGAGCAGCCGGAAATCCTCCCCCGCCGCCTTAAGCCCCTCTGTCAAAGGCCCCAGCACCTTCTCATCCACATATTCAATCGCCGCGAGCTTATCCTCCATGCTTCCCTGATGTCCCATCTCGTCAGGCGCTTCTATATGGATATATGCAAAATCATATCCGTCTTCTGTCAATGCTTTTACAGCCGCCCTTGCCTTGCCCTCGTAATTCGTATGAAGGCCGCCGTTCGCTCCCTCCACCAATATACGATCCATACCTGCGCCGACTGCGATTCCCTTAAGAAGATCCACGGCGGAAACCATGACTCCCCTCTTCCCGGTCCTCTCTTCGAAGGAGGTAAGCGCAGGTCTCCTTCCCGCGCCCCAGAACCAGGCGGAATTCGCAGGTTTTAATCCTTTCTTTCTCCGCTCGGCATTCAGCGGGTGCTCTTTTAAGATCTCGTAACTTCTTCTCATCATCCCTCGTAAAATCTCATCCTCCGGAAGATATTCTCCGATTCTTCTCGTCAGGATGTCGTGAGGGGGCGTCAGCCCGGAGAGGCTTCCTTCCTTCTGAACCAGAAGATGACGGTAACTGGTTCCGACATAGAAGGTATACCCGTCTCCCTCAAATTCTCTCTTCAAGGCTTCGATAAGAACGGCAGCGTCAGCCGTATCAATCTCGTCTGAGCTATGGTCGATCATAACCTGATCCTCATACTCTCCCTCGTCTTCCGATACCGTCACAAGATTACACCGGAAAGACACGTCCGTATCCGCCATCACGACTCCGATACTCAGCGCCTCCAGCGGAGACCTGCCCGTATAATAGAGCTTTGGGTCATACCCCATTACCGCCAGGTTCGCGGTATCGCTTCCCGGAGCCATCCCTTCCGGAACCATAGACGCCATACCCAGTTCTGACTCAGGCGCAAGGGCGTCCATTACCGGAGTCCTGGCTGCCGCAAGCGTGGTCTTTCCGCCTAACTCCTGAAGCGGTCTTCCCGCCATACCGTCGCTTAATACAATCACATACTTCATAACTCTTCGCCCTAGCCCTCCACACGAATCATATGAAGGATCTGGTCACGATAGATATTCGCTCTGGTTACATAGTCGCCTTCCATCATCACAGGAGTCACGAAGCCGAATTCACCCTCCAGTCCTTCCGCCTTCACAAGCTCGATCTCCCCGAAGGAATCCTTAAGCCCAGGCAGCATCTCTTTCTCATCTCCTCTGATTCGAATAAAGAATCGCCGCTTTGCGTCCGCCTTATCCTCCAGCTGCAGTTTTTCCTGCTTCCACATGGTCATGATATTCCGGTTCAGATGTTTCGCCGCGTCTACCACGTCCGATACCACGGCGCTGGCTGTCGGGAGTTTGCCCGCACCGCTTCCATAGAACATTGCGTCCCCAAGGACGTTTCCATGTACGAAGATAGAATTAAATACTCCGTTCACATTATAAAGGGGATGCGCCGGATACAGCATAAAAGGAGCGACAATCGCATGCAGCCTGTTTCCCGCATGACGCTTGCTGGACGCCAGCAGCTTGATCGTCGTACCCATAGCCTTTGCGTACTTCATATCTTCCACTGTGATCTCTGTGATTCCTTCACAATAGATATCCTCAAAATCAACCTGCTGCCCGGAGATCAGAGAAGACAGGATCGCAATCTTCCGGCATGCATCATAGCCTTCTACATCCGCCTCCGGATTCCGTTCCGCATATCCGTTGGCCTGTGCTTCCTTAAGGACTGTATCGTAATCCGCACCCTCATAGAACATCTTCGTCAGCATATAATTCGTCGTTCCGTTCAGGATACCCGTGATCTCCTCAATCTCATCCGCCGTCAGCGAAGAATTCAGAGGGCGGATAATCGGGATACCGCCGCCCACGCTTGCTTCAAACAAGAAATTAATCTGATTTTCTTTAGCGATGGACAGCAGCTCCGCTCCATGCTTCGCCACAAGCGCTTTATTCGACGTGGCAACGCTCTTTCCCGCCTGGAGACAGCGCTTTACAAACGTATAGGCAGGTTCGATCCCCCCCATTACTTCCACGACAATCTTAATCTCGTCATCCTCGATGATCTTCTCAAAATCATGGATAATCTTCTCCTGAACCGGATCTCCCGGAAAATCCCTCAGATCCAGTACATATTTGATATTCAGTTCGTCACCGATTCTCTGGTTGATCCGGGCGCCGTTGGTATTCACAACCTCCACGACTCCGGAGCCCACCGTACCATATCCCATAACCGCTATATTTATCACTTCTGTCCCTCCTCTGCTCCTTGAGCACTTCCCATCGTCTTCTTCAAATAAGCATTCATAAACAGGTCGATATTGCCGTCCAATACCGACGTCACATTGCTGTTCTCCACATTCGTCCTGTGATCCTTGACCATAGTATACGGCTGCATCACATAGGAGCGGATCTGATTGCCGAATCCAATCTCCTTTACTTCGCCTCGAATATCCGACACCTTCTCCGCCTGCTCTTGTTCCTTTAAAAGCTTAAGCTTCACCTTCAGCATCTGCATGGCTTTCTCTTTATTGTGATGCTGGGAACGTTCATTCTGACACTGTACCACAATCCCCGTTGGAAGATGCGTAATCCGGATTGCCGAGGAAGTCTTGTTGACATGCTGTCCCCCTGCCCCGCTCGCCCGGTAAGTATCAATCTTCAGTTCATCGTCCGCGATCTCGATATCAATCTCATCTTCAATATCCGGAACCACATCGCAGGACGCGAAGGACGTCTGCCGCTTTCCGGCCGCGTTGAAAGGAGAGATCCGCACCAGTCTGTGGACCCCCTTCTCAGACTTCAGATACCCGTAGGCATTCTCTCCGTTCACTTCGAACGTCAC
>CANODD010000285.1 GCA_947564705.1 uncultured Dorea sp.
TCTACATCTCACCCAACTACCTCTCCCATCTGTTCCAGAAAAGAATACGGAGGAGTAGAAGATGAATGATTACTATACAGAACAGTTAGTAAAAAAGCAGACAGATATGAAGGATATGCTGGTAAAGGCAGTATTAGTCGCGGTGACGATTGTTTCGTTTCTTATTGTAATGATGTTTCCGGTGGGATTGCTCCTGCCGATTGCGATGATTGTGCTGGATGTATTTATGTTCCGCAGGCTTAACGTGGAATATGAATATCTTTTCTTGAATGGAGAATTGGATATTGACAAGATTATGAACAAAGCGAAGAGGAAGAAGGTATTCTCTGCCGGCGTGGCGGATATGGAGCTTTTTGCGCCTGTAGACGCAGTAGAGCTGCGCCAGTATCAGAATGCAAGGACATATGATTTCAGTTCCGGAAACGGACAGGCGAAGCGATACGCGATGGTAATATCAGGGAATGGAGAACTGAAGAAAGTGATTATTGAACCGAATGATACGATCATAGAAGGATTCTATATGATGGCGCCTAGAAAAGTATTGCGTTAAACAGGACAGGGCATAAATAATGAAAAAATAATATGTAAAATAATACATAAAATCTGTTGACAAGCAGTACGGTAATTGGTTATGATAGCATTTAATAAAAATTCAAGAGAGAAAGTGAGGATGACGATCATGGGAAAGATTATTGGAGAAGGAATTACATTTGATGATGTCCTTTTGGTGCCGGCTTATTCAGAAGTAGTTCCAAACCAGGTAGATTTATCGACATATCTGACAAAAAGCATCAGGCTGAATATACCGATGATGAGCGCGGGTATGGATACCGTCACGGAACATCGTATGGCTATCGCGATGGCGCGCCAGGGAGGTATAGGTATCATTCATAAGAATATGTCGATCGAGCAGCAGGCAGAAGAGGTAGATAAGGTAAAGCGTTCGGAGAATGGTGTAATTACGGATCCGTTTTCTTTATCACCGGAGAATACGCTGGAAGACGCCAATAATCTGATGGGGAAGTTTAGGATCTCAGGCGTGCCTATTACAGAGGGCGGAAAGCTTGTAGGTATTATTACGAACCGTGATCTGAAGTTTGAAGAGGATTTTTCTAAGAAGATCAAAGAGTCTATGACTTCAGAAGGATTGATTACGGCAAGGGAAGGCATCACTTTGGAGGAAGCAAAGAAGATCCTTGCGAAAGCGAGAAAGGAGAAGCTTCCGATCGTAGACGCAGATTTTAATCTGAAGGGCCTGATTACCATCAAGGATATTGAGAAGCAGATCAAATATCCGTTGTCTGCGAAGGATTCCCAGGGGCGTCTGCTTTGCGGAGCGGCTATCGGCATTACGGCGAACTGTCTGGAGAGGGCGCAGGAGCTGGTGGACGCGAAGGTAGACGTAGTGGTTATGGATTCGGCGCACGGACATTCCGCGAATGTTTTAAGAACCGTAGATATGGTGAAGTCAAAGTTCCCGAATCTCCAGGTTATCGCCGGTAATGTGGCGACGGGAGAAGCGGCGGAGGCTCTTATTAAGGCGGGTGTAGACGCGGTCAAAGTCGGAATCGGCCCGGGATCAATCTGTACGACAAGAATTGTGGCGGGTATCGGCGTACCGCAGATTACCGCGGTTATGGATTGCTATGAAGTGGCGGATAAGTACGGAATTCCGGTCATTGCAGACGGTGGAATCAAGTATTCCGGAGATATGACAAAGGCTATCGCGGCCGGGGCGAATGTCTGTATGATGGGAAGTATCTTCGCGGGATGCGACGAGAGTCCTGGAACATTCGAGCTGTTCCAGGGAAGAAAATATAAAGTATACCGCGGCATGGGTTCTATCGCGGCGATGGAGAACGGAAGCAAAGACCGTTACTTTCAGTCTGACGCGAAGAAGCTTGTTCCGGAAGGTGTAGAAGGCCGTGTTGCGTATAAGGGTTCCGTGGAAGATACGGTATTCCAGTTGATGGGCGGTTTACGTTCCGGTATGGGATACTGCGGCACGCATACGATTGAAGAACTGAAGCAAAACGGGAAGTTTGTAAAAATCTCCGCAGCGTCATTAAAAGAAAGTCATCCTCATGATATACATATTACGAAAGAGGCACCAAACTATAGCGTAGACGAGTAAGAAGCTATAATAGACGGCACATCAGAGATGATGTGCCTTTCTCTGCTCAGTTTTTAATAAGCCTTTGCGCCCGGCGCGGAAACGGGCAGGGCGGTATCTTTATACCTATAAAATATAAGACGGAGAGCATGTGAAAATAATATTTAAGAAAGAAGAGAGGCAGAATATGAGAAGTGATTTTGGAGTAACGGCAAAGGGTGAAAAGGCGTCGTTGTATACGATGAAGAATCAGAGAGGTATGGAAATAGCGGTTTCGGATTATGGGGCGGTTCTGGTGAAGGTGTTGGTTCCGGACAGAGACGGAAATCAGCAGGATGTTGTACTCGGCTATGACGAAGCAGGAGGGTATGAGGCAGATGGTTTTTATCTGGGAGCCACGCTGGGAAGAGTGGCGAACCGTATCGGCGGCGGATGTTTTGAACTGAACGGAAAGAGCTATTCGTTGACCCGGAACGCAGATCCAAATACGCTCCACGGCGGAAGAGATTTTTATAATAAGAGGATGTGGACGGCAGAGGAAGCGGACGACAATCATATTACCTTCTTGCTTCATAGTCCTGACGGAGACCAGGGATTCCCGGGAGCGGTGGATATCCGGGTGACTTACACGCTGACGGAAGAGAACGAGGTTAAGATACACTATCATGCGGTTCCGCAGGAAGATACGATTTTGAACCTTACCAACCATAGTTATTTTAATCTTTCCGGGCATGGATCAGGCACGGCTATGGACCAGGAGGTCGTGATCTTTGCAGACGCTTATACCAGAGCGGACGAGCAATCCATCACGACAGGCGAGATTATTGCTGTAGAAGGGACACCGATGGATTTCCGAAAAGGGAAGGCGATCGGAGCGGAGATAGAGTCTGATTATGAAGCGCTTAAGTTTGGGGGCGGATATGATCAGAATTGGGTGATTAACGGAACAGGATACCGTCAGGCGGCTTCGATGTATTCGAAGGAAACCGGGATCGGGATGAAGGTTTATACAGATCTTCCGGGTATGCAGTTTTATACCGGCAATTATATCACGCGGGAGAATGGAAAAGGCGGAGCAGTCTATCAGAAGCGGTGCGGCGTCTGCTTTGAGACGCAGTACTTTCCGGATGCAGTGCACAAGGAGAACTTTGAAGGTCCGGTGGTAAGAGCAGGCGGCGTCTATGATACAACCACCGTATATCAGTTTTATGTAGGATAATACAGATATCCCAAGATGGTCTATGCCCGGCGGATTTTCGTCATAAATTTCTAAGAAACTTTTAAAGAAAAATGAAATAAAATATGATAAGATAAGAAAAAGTACGCAAGACGGAGTAACTCATGAAAGAAAAAAAGAAGAAAAAGACGAAGCAGATAAAGAAGCAGGGAAAGACCACAAAAAAGAAAAAACAGAGAAAAGAGAAAACAGAGAAAAAAGAAAAAAATAATACAAAGCTGCGGCGTAACTTGTACATAGGTCTTGC